>JAIHTM010000357.1 GCA_022713905.1 Collinsella sp. | reverse complement strand
GGAACAAAAACCTGCTGCATAGTTATTAAAGTTGAACCCTGCCGTCATGTTCTTACGCCTCGGGCTGGCTACTTAACCCCTGACCACTGCCTGGTAACTCGAAGTATTGCCCGGCGTTCTATGGGGCGGGGTGGGTTGGTATGCAATAAATCTAAAAGTATTTAGTTTTATAGTCAAGGGGAATCTAAATTAATTTAAAAAAAAGGTCGGCATAACCGACCTTAAGTTCAAGGACATAGCAGGGTTATAGGTTGAACTGCACACCTTTTGCTACGGCAACAATTTTACACTCTGGCGTAAGCAAGGATGATTGATAGCGCGGATTGAGAGGGCTTAAATACACAAGTTTTCCATCAATAACTAATTTTTTTATAGTCATAGACGGTTCATTTGTAAGTGGATCTGGAACTATTACAGCGACGATACTGCCATTTTTATAACTCTCTCCTGGTCTTAGGATCACAGTGGCACCAACCGGGATACTTGGTGACCCTGAGGGGTTATGCATAGTGTCATCAGGCATTGAAACGGCAAAATCACCTTCCACTACATCAAAGAATGTGGTGATCCTATCGACATTTCCCATTGTTTTCTCTCCTTCTAAGATTAGGAAAGAAATCGCGTCACCCCACGAAAAGTAGGGGATCTTGGTGCCTGGATTGCTCTGCACAAAAGATAGTTCAGGAGACGATACTCCATACAGGAGATAGGACTCAGTAGTTCCTAATGCCTGGGCTAACTTACTTAGAGCTTTGCTGCCGGGTTCGTTTAGATCTTTCTCCCAGTACCCTATAGTAACCCCAGTCACGCCTGAAAGCTTACCCAGTTCTACTTGGGTGAGTCCCTTATCTTTTCTGAGTTTCTTAAGCCTGATGCCAAGGCTTTCCATCATTTTCTCCCGCGAGTTGAATATAAATTATTTTAGATTGCATTGACCTAAAAAAAATTATCCTGTAATCTAAAAATACTTAGATTTTAGGAGAGTAAAATGCGAGTTGATGAACTTGTTCAGTTTTTTGGCTCTGTTCAGAGGGTCGCTGATTTTTATGGGATAACCCGCGAAGCTATTTACATGTGGCGTAAGCGCCCCGGTGAAATAGTTCCGAAAGGGAGAGCTGCGGAAGCTGCTGCATACTCCAAGGGAAAATTATCTTTGAACCCAGAGCTTTACAAAAAGAAGGATACCACCCGGGACAAAAGGAAGAGTGATTCATGAAAATCAAACATGAACATATCCGCATGGCGATGAATGCCTGGGCGCATCCGGACGGCGAAAAAGTACCGGCTGCGAAAATTACCAAAGCGTATTTCGAGCTGGGAATGACGTTCCCGGAACTGTATGACGACAGCCATCCGGAAGCCCTAGCTCGCAATACTCAGAAAATTTTCCGCTGGGTGGAGAAAGACACCCCTGATGCGGTTAAAAAAATTCAGGCGTTGTTACCAGCTATCGAAAAAGCAATGCCACCTCTGCTGGTGGCCCGAATGCGCAGTCATAGCTCAGCCTATTTTCGGGAACTAGTGGAGACGCGGGAACGACTGGTGAGAGACGCTGATGATTTTGTCGCAGTGGCGATCGCTGGTTTCAACCAGATGAATCGTGGTGGCCCTGCAGGAAATATTGTGGCTGTGCATTGACTCGCAATATTCATACCGGATCACTTCCGGCAATTTGTGAGTAAAAAGATTCGGTATCAAAAGAGGTGAGTATGGCTAACGCCTGGCTCAGATTATGGCATGACATGCCAAATGACCCTAAGTGGCGAACAATTGCCAGGGTGTCAGGGCAGCCAATTG
>JAIHTM010000356.1 GCA_022713905.1 Collinsella sp. | reverse complement strand
GGTTGGGGCGGCGGGCCGGGGTCGGGGAAGTCGGCGACGCTTTCCACGCTGACGGCGGCGATGGGGTCGAGCAGGTCGAGGTCGAGCAGTCGGGGCAGCACTTGGCTCGTGGCGAGCTGGGCGGCCTGCCATCGGCTTTCCGCCCATGCCTGCACGGCGATGGTGGGATGGCTGCTGTATTCGTTCTCGTTGCCGCCGACGCGCTCGATGGTGACGAGCCTCTTGGGTCGGTCGGCGGGCACTTCGAGGTATGCGGTCAGCCCGTCGCCGTCGGGGTCGGTGTCGATCCAGTCCTTGACCGTTTTTTCGAGGTTGATGCTCACTGCTGTTTCACCGCCTTGAGCAGCGTGTTGTGTTTCGCGTTGTCGAACGCGGCCGCGACGCTGCCTTTGGTGGTGGCGAGGGCGACCGCGCCGTGGTCGGTGGCGTGGGCCACGGCGTGGTCGTAGTGGGCGTTTTTGGTTTGGGCCAGCTCGTTGGCCGTGTCGGCGATGCGTTTTGCCTGCTCGGTGATGACGTGCATGGCTCCGGCGGATTGGCGGACTTGGCGGAAGCCGGCGAGGTTGAGTTTGACTTTCGGCATGGCGTGGTCTCCTATCCTCTGGTGTCGGCGAGTTCGACGGTGAGGTTCCATCGGGTCGGGGTCATGCCGCCCGTGTAGGGGCGTGGGTCTCCGATCACGGTGTATGCGACGCCGTCGATGACCGCCTTGGCCCCGCGCAGGCTCCGGTAGGGCCATGCGCGGGGCATGTGGATGGTTTTCGCGGTGCGGATGCCGTCGGGGCGGATGCCGTCGGTGAGGTTCGACTGGCCGCCGTCCTGTATGAGCACGTCGTCCACCTGTTCCTCGCTGATGTTCCAGATGATTCCGCCGCCGGGGTCTTCGCCGGCTTTGACGCGGTGGATGAGGGTGATGGTCTCGCCTTTCATGCCGCGCCTCCGGCCATGTCGTAGGCCCATGCCTCGCCGTCGCCGCCCAAGGCCTCCTTCTCACTCGTGGTGAGGTAGAGGTCGCCGGCCGGGTTGGCGTAGCTCAGGCTTTCGCTGTAGCTGCCGGCGGTCTGGGTGGATTGGGTGACGCCCGACATGTCGGGGCCGGCCTGCATGGCTCGTTTGACGGCCATGCAGGCGATGCGCTTCAACGTGGCGGGCTTGGCGGTGTGCCACTGCGGGCAGGTGGTGCGGATCATGTCGCTCGCGTCCTGTAGCAGCGTCTCGGCGCGGGTTCGTTCGGCGCCGGTGAGCGCGTGCCATCGGGCTTCGAGGTCGCCGACCTGCGCGAACGGCTTCTCGTCGTCCGTTTCGTCCTCTCCCCCGCCGTCTGACGTCACGGTTGTGCCGTCGGACAGGTTGAGCGGGGTGCTGGGGTATCCGTCCATGCGGGGTCTCCTTAGGCGAGCAGGCCGGCGGCCTTGAGCTTGGTCAGCATGGAGTTGACCTTCGCGACGATGGCCGCCGAGTCGGCGGATGCGGCGAGCTGCGCTTCGGCCGCCTGCTGGAGCACGCCGCCGCGCGCCGGCGGTCGGCGCGGGCGGCGTGAACGTAGACGGCTTGCCGGCGATGGCCGACCATGCGATGGTTGCGACGCCTTCCGCGAACGGGGTGCCGTCGGGCTTGACCAGACGCACGGGAATGGACAGGCCGGTCTCGTCGGCCTCGTCGTGTTCCTGTACTACGAGCGTCTGGGTGAGGGGCGCGGCCATCACTTGCTCGCCTTGACGGAGGATGTGGACTTCTTGAGCACGGCGATGCCCTTGGGGTCGAGGATCGCGTAGGAGTACATGGCCTCAGTGCGGTAGGCGA
>JAIHTM010000037.1 GCA_022713905.1 Collinsella sp. | reverse complement strand
TGGCCAGGTTGGCCTCGACGGTGCGGCCGGCAATATCCCAACGGCCCATACGACCACCTGCTGGCACGTAGGCATCGAGCGTGGGCTGCAGATGCGCCGCGTCCACGCCCAGCTCGTGCGCCGCAAAGAAGGCGGCGGCAACGTTATAGACCATGTACAGGCCGTTGTAGCGCGTGGCGATGTGCACGGCGGGCGCGTTGGCCTCGGGTCCAAAGGCCAGGTCAAAGCCGTAGCCGTCGCAGCCGAGCTCAACGCCCGTCACGCGGCGGAGCAGCGCGGGGCGACCCCAGCCGCACGAAGGGCAATGATAGGCGCCCAGCTGTCCGTACTGCACATAGTCGTATTCCAGCGGGGCGTTGCACTGCGAGCAAAAACGCGAGTCGCTAATGCGGTCGGACTCGGTGCCCGTGGCGCCGTCGATGCCAAAGGCGATGCTCGTGTTGGGGACGCGCGCGGCGATCGAGGCGCACAGCGGATCGTCGGCGTTGTAGATGAGCGTTGTCGTCGGAGAGAGCTCCAACGCATGGGCGATGACGTCTTGGGTATGGTCGATCTCGCCGTAGCGGTCTAGCTGGTCGCGGAACAGGTTGAGCAGCACAAAGTACGTCGGCTTGAGCTTGGGCAGAACGCGTACGGTGTAGAGCTCGTCGCACTCAAAAACGCCCACGCGCTTGCCGCTGCTGGTGTGCTTAAGGCCGCCGCGGGCCTCGAGCAGAGCACCCACCACACCAGGCTCCATATTGTTGCCGGCGCGGTTGCACACCACGGTAGCGCCGCTGGCAGCAACTGCGTCGGCGATGAGGTTGGAGGTCGTGGTCTTGCCGTTGGTGCCGGTGATCACCACGCTGCGGCCGACTAGGCTTGCGAGGTCGCTTAGCAGCTCGGGGTCGATCTTCATGGCGATACGGCCGGGAAGCACGCCACCCTGGCGCTTAAGGATAGAGCGCAGCCCCCAGCGGGCGATATCGCTCGAGGTGCAGGCGAGAGATGAGCGGAAGTTCATGAAGTCGTTCCTAACGTGAATGACATGGTCGGGGCGATCGCGTCGCTAAAAGCCGTAGCGGCGCGCAAATTCCTGGGCGAGCTGCGATACATCTTCGCAGGCGTTGGCCCAGGGGGCAAAGTCGGGGGTGTCCGAGATAATGCCGTCGGCCTCCCAAACTGCCTGGTGCGAAAGGTCCCAGGGGTCGCGCGGCTCGGGTCGGCAGGGAAGATACGGCGTCTGGTACATGGGGTTCAGCAAGAAGAACGCGCCACCCTCGCAACGGTTAGCGAACTCACGCAGCGCGCGCGTCGCCGGGCGCATCTTGTTTGTTTTGAACAGCAGAATCGTGCGGGCGAGCAGGTACCAAGGAGAGTTTTCGAGTGCGTCTGCCCCCATCTGTTCCTCGAGCTGATGCGCCAGGGCAAAAAAGCCGTCTTGGTCTTCCAAGCGGGCGAGGGCGAGCAACACGGTGCCTGCGGCCCGAGTGGGATAGCCTTCTGCTTTAAGGACGCGGCGGGCGTAGTTGGCAGCAGCGCGGTAGCGGGCGCTCGCCATGCACAGCTGCGAGATGGCCTCGAGCGTGTGGAGCCACCCGATAAGGGCCGGCTCGCTCACGGTGAGCTCTGCCGCCGTCACGCCGTCCGTCAAAACTTTGTTGGCCCAGTAGTGCGGGGCCTCCATATCGAACCCGGGCACACTTTGCTGCAGGTAATCGGCCGTGGTCGCCTCGAGCTTCATCAGGTCGCCCAGGCAGGCGTCGACGGGCGTGTCCGCTAGGATGATGGCGAGTAGCTGGGCATCGACGGCCAGCGCATCGATGCGGACGATCTTGAGCAGTTCATCACGCATATCGTCGAACAGGCGGTTGCGCGTCTGCTCAAATTCCTCGTCGCTGCCCATGTCCTCGATGCGATGGAGCTCGTCGAGCAGGTGGCGATGAACACCGGCGTAGGACAGCAGCGCCTGGGCATGCTCGGACTGCGCATACTTATGAGGGTTGACGTTCACGTCGTTATGGACAAGCTCGCGTGCTGCATCGGTGAGCTCGGGGTGCGACGCCAGATAGGTGCGCTCCAGGTAGGCGGGGATGTAGACGCTCGGATCCATTAGAGGTCTCCTCCCTTAAATGGAAGCCCCTGCTCGGCTGCACGCAGGATGCGCTCGTCGATCTGGGAGCGCACGATGTCGTTGGTGGCGACCCAGGCGGCAAAGCTGGCGTTGTCGGGCGCGCCCAGGCCCTCCTGTAGCACCGGCGTCGCCTCGGACAGGGCAAGGACGAGCTCATCGGTGGAGCCCACGCCCACGTTGACGCGGGCATAGACGCCATCGGGAAACTCGGTTTGGAAGTAGAGCGCCTCGGCTGCGTGCGGGCACGAGCGCGCAAGGATGCGCAGGTAGTGTTCGGCGCCCTCGTAATCCAGCTCGCGCCAGGCAGCGCTCATCAGCGCGATGAGCGTCCACGGGTCCAAGTTGCGTTCCGCATCCTTGGGACGACGGCGCAGCGGCGTGTTGGCAAGATAGGGGACGGAGTGGGCAGAGCGAAAGCGCTTGAGCTCCTCAGCGGGGTATTCGAGCTTTGCCATGGCGAGCATTGCGGTGTGGCGGACGCCGGCAGGATCGTTGGGCGCAAAGTCCAAGCTGCGATTTGCGGCTTCGAGCGACATGCGGTAGCGGCCGCTAATGAGCGCGCGCGATGCCAAGGCGGCAAGCCAGCGCAGGTAGGGACGGCGGGTCAGGTCGCCTGCGGCCTCGCGCTCGTAGGGGTCCTGCGCCGAGGCAATCTTGAGCGCCAGATCGTGCTCCACCTCGTCGCACTTGGACACCAGATATTGCACGTATTCCTCGTTGGATTCGGCGGTGAGCGCCGTCAGCATGCGCTGGGCATCCCAGTTGGCCGGATCGAGCGCGGCTGCCTCGCGGAGCATGTTCTCGGCCGCGGCTTCTTCTTGCTCAGCTTGGGCATCGTCGGGGATAAAGGGGATGCGGTAGTCGACAGCCTCGACCACCTTGGCAATGAGGTGCCCGGCGCGGTCGCGGTCGTGCACGATGAGCGGTGCAGGGTTGCGGGTGAATTGTTCCATTAGACGCTCTACGGCGGCACCGTCGGTGAGCGGGATATTGTCGCGGCGCAAGGCCTCAAGAACGAGGCGATGGCAATCCTCTTGAATGGGATCGAATGCCATGGGGCCTCCTTTGCTGCGGTTAGGGTTCAAATATCTCTATATAAGGTTCTAGTTTACCCGCATGTGGCACACCGGGGGTGCCGCACTTGGACTTGCACCTTTGCACCACGAAGACGGATGTCGCACAAATGTCGGCACCTTGGACGACCGAGTGGTATCACGGTGCCGCAAACGGTCGATTTTTGGCGGCGAACGGGGCGCATTTTGGAGGGGCACAGCCCTGCCCGGGATATGTGGTCAACCTTGATAAAACGTTTGCCCAGCTCGGGAGTATGGATACCGCACAAGGGTCTTCAGGGATAGAAAAAACGTTTCATCATTGTTGGCTTTAGGTGAATAACTGACCAACCAGAACGGTAAAATAGTGTTTGTCTGAGCGTTGAGACGTTTAGACATCGCGCATTGTCATCGCCGGCAACGCGCAAAACGGTCCTAACGGAGCCAATCGGGTGCTCCGTTATATACGCAAGTCTAAGAGGGGCTTGTTTAGGAGGCACAGTATGGGACGTTTTACCAATCCTCGCGATCTGTACTTTGGTGAGGGCGCTCGCCACGAGGTGAAGAACCTCAAGGGCAAGAAGGCCATCATCGTTTCTGGCGGCAGCTCTATGCGCCGCGGCGGGTTCCTGCAGGACGTCGAGAACGACCTTAAGGAAGGCGGTTTCGAGGTCAAGCTGTTCGAGGGCGTCGAGTCCGACCCGTCCATCGAGACGGTCATGAAGGGCGCCGAGGCCATGCGCGAGTTCGAGCCCGACTGGATTATCGCCATCGGTGGCGGCTCGCCCATCGATGCCGCTAAGGCCATGTGGGTCTTCTACGAGTATCCCGAGGAGTCCTTCGATAACATCATCCAGCCGTTCAGCTTCCCCGAGCTGCGTCAGAAGGCTCATTTCTGCGCCATCTCCTCTACCTCCGGCACCGCTACCGAGGTCACCGCGTTCTCCGTCATTACCGACTACGCCAAGGGCATCAAGTACCCGCTGGCCGACTTCAACATCACCCCTGATGTCGCCATCGTCGACCCCGAGCTCACCTACACCATGCCCGCCAAGCTGTGCGCTCACACCGGCATGGATGCTCTGACCCACTGCATGGAGGCCTACGTTTCCACCTGCGCCTCTATGTTCACCGACGCCAATGCTCTGCACGGCATCCGCGAGATCGTCGAGTGGCTGCCCAAGTCCTATGCTGGCGACCATGAGGCCCGTCAGCACATGCACGAGGCTCAGTGCATCGCCGGTATCGCCTTCTCCTCGGGCCTGCTCGGCATCGTTCACTCCATGGCTCACAAGACCGGTGCTGCCTTCGAGAACGGCCACATCATCCACGGTGCCGCTAACGCCATGTACCTGGGCAAGGTCATCCAGTGGAACTCCAAGGATCCCCGTGCTGCCGAGCGTTACGCTTACGTGGCCAAGGAGATCCTGCACCTTCCCGGCGAGACCAACGAGGAGCTCATCGCTGCACTCGTCCAGAAGATTCGCGACCTCAACGACCAGCTCAACATTCCGCAGTCCATCAAGGATTACGCGAATGGTGGCGTGAAGGTCGACGCCGAGAACCCGCAGATGGTTTCCGAGGAGGAGTTCCTCGCCAAGCTACCCGAGATCGCCGCGAACGCCGAGCAGGACGCCTGCACGCCCGAGAACCCGCGTGAGACCAAGGCTGCCGACTTCGAGAAGATCCTCAAGGCCTGCTACTACGACACCGATATCGATTTCTAATCGACTCTTGTTATCGTAACGAGGGGCTCCGCACGTATCTGTACGGAGCCCCTTTCTTTTTTAGAGAATGGGATAGTTATGGCTGCAATTTTCAATAGCCCCAGCAAGTACATCCAGGGTCCGGACGAGCTCGCCAAGCTCGGCTCCTATGTCGAGCCGCTCGGCGCTAAGGCCCTCGTCATCGTGACGCCTTCGGGCAAGAAGCGCGTCGGTGCCAAGATCGAGGGCGGCTTTGCCGAGGCTAAGGCCGAGCTGCTGTTTGAGGACTTTAACGGCGAGTGCTCCAAGGGCGAGGTCGATCGCCTGGTTGCGCTCGCTCGCGACAACGGTTGCGACATCATCGTCGGCGTCGGTGGCGGCAAGATCCTCGACACCGCGAAGGCCGTCGCCTACTACCTGGAGTCCCCGGTCATCATTTGCCCCACCATTGCTTCGACCGATGCCCCGTGCTCGGCGCTTTCGGTGCTTTATACCGATGACGGCCAGTTCGACAAGTATCTCTTCCTTAAGGCAAACCCCAATATCGTCCTTATGGATACGACGGTTATCGCGGCGAGCCCGGTGCGCCTGACGGTTTCCGGTATGGGCGATGCGCTCGCAACCTATTTCGAGGCCCAGGCGACGCACGATGCCGACGGCGGCACCTGCGCTGGCGGCAAGGGCGGCATGGCCGGCCTGGCGCTCGCCAAGCTCTGCTACGAGACGCTTATGGCCGATGGCGTCAAGGCCAAGGTCGCGCTGGAGAAGGGTGCGCTCACGCCTGCCGTCGAGCATATCATCGAGGCCAATACGCTGCTTTCGGGCATTGGCTTTGAGAGCTCGGGCCTTGCTGCTGCTCATGCCATCCACAATGGCCTGACGATGCTGCCCGAGTGCCACGGCATGTATCACGGCGAGAAGGTCGCCTTTGGCACTATCGTCCAGCTGGTACTCGAGGATGCCCCGACTGAGAAACTCGAGGAAGTCTTGGGCTTCTGCATTGAGCTTGGCCTGCCGGTCACGATGAAGGAACTTGGCGTTGCCGAGCTTACGCGCGAGCAAGCCATGATTGTTGCCGAGGCCGCCTGCGCGCCCGATGACACCATGTGCAACATGCCGTTTGAGGTGACGCCCGAGATGGTCGCAAACGCCATCCTGGGCGCCGACGCGCTGGGCCACTACTATCTCATGGATGAGTAAATCAAGCTAAGGAAGGGGCAAAGCCAACAGATGGCTTTGCCCCTTTTTGCTATGGTGCAAAGGGGCAAGGTTACTTTGCACCAATCGTTGTTTGATGAAGGGCGGATTCTCGTATGGCGCTTCCTATGGTTTACGGCGGTCCCGGCCGGTATGTTCAGGGGCCGGGCGAACTGTCGCGTCAGGGCAGGTATTTGTCATGGTTGGGCTGCGCTGCCTATGTCTTGTTTGACCAGGGCACCGAGGATCGGCTGTGCAGGCAGATCGTCGATGGATTTCTGGACGAAGATCTAAGCGAGCCGTTCTTTAAGATTTATAACGGTCCGTGTACGGAAGAGGCCGTTGTCGGAATGGCTCAGGAAGCCCAGGCCGAGTATTGCGACATGGTGGTGGGCATTGGCGGCGGCAAGATGCTCGATATCGCCAAGGCAGTAGCGTTTTATGCTGAGCTGCCGTTGTGTGTATGCCCCACGGCGGCTTCGATGGACGGCCCGTGCAGTGCGATTTCGGTGCTGTATCACGAGGATGGGTCGTTCGACCGCTACCTGATGCTCGAGAAGAATCCAGATCTGGTCGTGGTCGATACCAACGTGGTTGCGGCAGCACCACTGCGGATGACGGTCGCTGGTATGGGCGACGCACTGGCAACGTACTTCGAGGCGCGTTCGTGTGCCGCGGCGCACGGCGCCAACGAGCATGGTGGCGCGCCGGGACACTTGGCCTTGGTTACGGCTCGTGCCTGCTATGACACGCTCATGGAGTGCGGCGTCGCTGCCAAGCGCGATCTCAAAAAGGGCCGTATATCGCCGGCGGTTGAGCGCCTGATCGAGTGCAATATTCTGCTTTCGGGTGTTGGCTTTGAGAGTGGCGGCCTGGCGTTGGCACATGCCATCGCCAACGGTCTGACGATTCTGCCCGAGTGCAAGGCCATGCATGGTGAAACAGTAGCATTTGGCCTGGTGGTGCAGCTGCGCCTGGAGCGTGCGCCCGAGCTTAATCAGGTGCTCGAGTTTTGCCAGCGCGTCGGTCTGCCGACGACGCTCGAGGAGCTGGGCCTTGGCGAGATTTCCGATGCCGATCTGCAGAGTGTTGCGGACGCAACTTTTAAGAACGAGCGCAATATGGCTAACGAACAGGCCAAGGTGACCAAACAAAAGCTCGTGCAGCTCATGCGCGAGGCATAGCTTGGCGCATGATCGACCTTGTGCAATCGAGGCGGCGATAGGCCATAGGCTATTTGCCGCAAAGATGCTCCGCGTGTAATTTGCCCGAGGCGTGGGCCGATAGCGTATCATTATCTCTTGCTTGTTTGCACTGCTCAGGGAGGGGCCGCGCATGGCGCAGGAACACGATCTGTTTGATGACATTATCGAGATCAGCAAGGGTTTCGACTTTCTTAAAAACCCGCTCGGCGGTGTGACCGATGCACTCGATCCGTCGGCGCCGCAGTGGAATCCTGCCGACTACAAGGAGCGTCCGCGCGGCAACACCATTCCGTGCCTGACCTGCAAAAACGAAAAGAGCGGCTGCACCGCGTGCATGGACGTGTGCCCAGTCGACGCTATCGAGGTCGAGGAAGACGCCATCGAGATCCTCGACTCCTGTCGCAAGTGCGGCCTGTGCGCCGCTGCTTGTCCGACCGAGGCAATCATCTCGCCGCGCCTGGCGCCCAAAAACCTGTATGACGACATTGTCTCGGCGGCAACGAGCCACGAGACCGCTTACGTCACCTGCACGCGCGCCCTCAAGCGCATGCCGCGCGAAAACGAGGTCGTCGTTGCCTGCGTGGGCGATATTACGGCCGAGACTTGGTTCTCGGTACTGGCCGACTATCCCAACGTGAGCGTGTACCTGCCGTTGGGTGTGTGCGATAAATGCCGCAACACCGGCGGTGAGGACATTCTAGGCGAGGCGATTGCGAAGGCCGAGGAGTGGGCCGGTACGGGTATGGGCCTGGAGGTCGACCCCAAGAGCCTCAAGTGCCATAAGCTTCGCGAGTACGAGCGCAAGGAGTACATGGAAAAGATCGCCCGCACGACGGGCCTGACGGTGAACAAGCTCAACCCGGCGACGGCGGCGCTGGCCTCGGTGACGCAGAAGTTGAAGGCCCATCGCCATCAGATTACCCAGCTGGAGCGTACGCTCAACACCATGTGCGGCACCACGACGACCAAGCGTCGCCGTACGCTTACGCACGGGCGCCAGCTGGTACTCTCAACACTGCAGAACCATCCCGAGCTTGCCCAGAACATGCAGGTGAGCACACCGGAATGCGATTTTGACAAGTGCACGTCGTGCGGCGAGTGCGTCAACGTGTGCCCCACGTTTGCCTGCGATCTGGTGGGAAGCGGCCGCTTTGCACTGGAGTCCACGTATTGTTTGGGCTGCGGTGCCTGCGTCAAGGTGTGCCCCGAGCATGCGCTCAAGTTAGTTGAGCACGACGCGTCCAATCTGGTCGTCGTCGATCCCGAAGCCGAGGAAAAGGCCGCCCAGAAGGCTAAGGCCCACGAAGAAGCCCAGAAGGTCAAGGCCGAGGCAAAGGCCAAGCTTGACAAGATGCTCGACCAGGTGGAAAAGCTCGCGGACTAGTCAGCGACCTCTATCTCTGCTTCATTCGTGCCGCCGTGGCGTCCGGGTTCGCCCAGATGCTGCGGCGGCGCTATACTTATGCAGTTTGAAATGCTTGTACCAAAAGGAGCTGTCGTGTCCCTTTCCATCGGTATCGTAGGCCTGCCCAACGTAGGCAAGTCGACGCTGTTCACCGCGCTTACCAAAAAGACCGGCCTTGCCGCCAATTACCCGTTCGCCACGATTGACCCCAACGTGGGTATCGTCGACGTGCCCGATAGCCGCTTGCAAAAGCTCGCCGACATCGTTAACCCGGGTCGCATCGTGCCGGCGACGGTCGAGTTCGTCGACATCGCAGGTCTGGTGAAGGGCGCCAACGAGGGCGAGGGTCTGGGTAACCAGTTCCTGGCCAACATTCGCGAGACCGACGCCATCTGCGAGGTCGTGCGCTACTTTAAGGACCCCAACGTTATGCGCGAGGTGGGCCGCACGGGCGAGTTCGTCGATCCCGCCGGCGATGCCGACACTATCATGACCGAGCTCATCCTGGCCGACATGGGCACGCTTGAGAAGCAGCTGCCCAAGCTCGAGAAGGAGGCCAAGCGCGACAAGGAGCTCATGCCCAAGTTCGAGGTCGCCAAGCGCCTGCTTGCCTGGCTCAACGAGGGCAAGCGCGCTGCGTCTATGGAGATGACCGACGAGGAGCGCGCCGCTGCCAAGGGCCTGTTCCTGCTCACTATGAAGCCCATCCTGTATGTGGCCAACGTGGACGAGGATATGCTCAACGACGATCTGGCGCCCATCGATGGTGTTAAGCCGCTGCCCATCTGCGCCAAAATCGAGGCTGAGCTTTCCGAGCTCGATCCCGAGGACGCCGCCGACTACCTGGAGAGCCTGGGCCTGGAACAGCCCGGTCTGGACGTGCTCGCGCAGGCGGCCTATAAGCTGCTCGGTCTGCAGTCGTTCTTTACGGCCGGCGAGATGGAGGTCAAGGCCTGGACGGTGCGTCAGGGTGCGACCGCCCCGCAGGCTGCCGGCGTCATCCACACCGACTTTGAGCGCGGCTTTATTAAGGCCGAGGTCATTGGCTATGACGACTACATCGAGCTCGGCGGCGAGCAGGGCGCCAAGGCCGCTGTTTAAATATGGCAAAAAAGCCGGCTATATGGGTATTGCGCTGCTCGTGCTTGCGGTGATTCCGCTGGTGGTCGCAGCGTGTGTTATCCCCAACATTGGTCCCGAGGTGGCAACAAAGTTTAATGCCGCCGGCGAGGCGACGCGCTGGGGCAAGAGCTACGAGTTGCTGGCACTGCCGGTGCTCAACCTGCTGCTGAGCGTGGCGACGTACTTTACGGCAGGACGCCAGGCTAAAAACAATGATGACTCCGCCGCCATGGCGCGCGTCGTGTGCGAGCGCTACCTGCGCAACGGTTGCATCACGGGTGTGTTCCTCAACGTGATCAACGTTTACTTTATGTACTCGGCGATTACCGGAACGGGCTTTGGCCTTGGTTTCTAGCTTGTTCTTTTAGGCAACGAGCCTGCACACATATTCAATGGCTGCTGCGAGGCCGCCGCTCGATCGTGGTTTAAAGACCATGTCGGCGGCGGCTTCGTTTTCGTATCCGGTGCCGCGAAGGGCGAGTGCGATACCGGCTTCTAAAAGGAGCGGCAGGCCGCGCTGACTGGTTGCGATTACGGCAGCCTGATTGAGCGAGCAGCTGTGCGCTTGGCATTGAATGGCAAGTTCACCTTGCGCCGGGCAAGGGACCAGAACGGCGACGACGCGACTTGATAGCAATGCAAATGCTGTGCGCTCATCGGGCGAAAGGCATTCTGCTTCAACGACGACGAGCTTGGGCGGTGCGCTGTTTGTGCGAAGCGTGGCTCGGTACATGCGGACCGAAGAACCCGACATAGAAAACTCCTGTGTATTCGGCAAAACGTAAACTATAGTTTACGTTTATGTTCGGCTCCATTTCAAACTCGTCTGCATGGACGAACGTGCGAAACAGATTCTTGGCAAGCGAGTCGAGCAGACGCGCAGGGACCTTGGTATCTCCAAGGTCGATTTTTGTGTGGCAGCAGGAATCAGCCGCCCCTATCTCGACAGAATCGAAGATGGAACGGCAAATTTCACGCTCAAGGTTCTATTTAAGATCGCGCCCGCGCTTGGCATGACGGTATCAGAGCTTCTTGAAGGCATTGAGTAGGGGATACCGGTCGATGCCTGGCTACGCCATCGGGATGCGGTCGTGGTTGACTTGGCTGTAGAACAGGCGCTGGATTTCGGCGGCATCGCGTGACTGGCCGAGTGCCCACATGGTCTTGGCCACAAGCGTCTCGGTGGTCATGTCATCGCCGCGCAGAATGCCCGGATGATCGGCGTAAGCGCGGCCGACCTCATAAACGCCCAGATCGAGGCCCTCTTCGGGGACCTGCGTGGTCATAACGACGGTGCGGCCCGAATCGACCCAGCGGAAAATTGCCTCTTGGAACGAATCGCCGGACTCGCCAAACTCGGGAATACCGCCAATGCCAAAGGTCTCAAGAATTACAGCATCGTAGCTATCGGCTAGGGCGTCCAGGATACCCGGGTTCACGCCGGGCGTCAGCTTAAGGACAAATACGCGCGGATCGATACTGTCGTAGAAACGCACCGGGCTCTCATTCTGATGAGTGCCGTGAAGCCCGTTGCGCACAATGCGGTCGTTGCGGATGTAGGCAATGGGCGGATAGTTGACGCTAATGAACGCGTTAAAGCTCATGGTGCGCTGCTTGCGGGCGCGCGTGCCGGCAATGGCGACGCCGCCAAACACGATCGAGACGTCGTGCGAATGCTCGTCGAGTGCATAGAGCAGACTCTGGTACAGGTTGAGCTTGGCATCGGTAAAGGGGTTGCCCATGGGCTTTTGCGAGCCGGTGAGCACGATGGGCTTGGGGCTGTCCTGAATTAGATAGGAAAGCGCTGCCGCGGTGTAGCTCATAGTGTCGGTGCCGTGCAGAATCACGAAGCCGTCGTGATTGGCATAGCCCTCGACGATGACGTCGCGGATACGCATCCAGTCGCTTGGGCGCATATTGGTGCTGTCGATGTTCATGGGCTGCACGACGTCGAGCTCGCAGAGGCCCGAGATCTCGGGGACGCTCTGGGCGAGTTCCTCACCGGTCAGGGCGGGGGAGAGGCCGTTGCCGTCCTCGGTCGATGCGATGGTGCCGCCCGTGGCGATGAGAAGGATGCGCTTCATGCTGGTATTCCTATCGTATTTGCCGCCGCAGAGGCGGAGTCGTTCGGCAGTATTGTGGCACAGGGCGTCCAATGTTCAAACGTATTACATCATCTGTAACGTCTGGTAACACTTCAATTGCCGTCAAATAGGGGCCCAGGTCGTGCGTTTGCCGTGCGCTGATGGCTGCGAGGGACGAGAAACCCCATATAACGTGTACACTATGAAAGTTATTCTCGTTTATTCGCGCGGGTGGGCACCGGCTCCCCGCCAACAAGAGGGGGAACCATGGATCAAAAGGCTTCCGCAAAGGTCCTCGTACTCGACTTTGGTGCGCAGTACGGTCAGCTCATTGCCCGTCGCGTCCGCGACCTCAACGTGTATTCCGAGATCGTCCCCTGCGACATCTCGGCCGACGAGATTCGCGAGATGAACGCCTCTGCGCTCATCCTTTCCGGCGGCCCGGCTTCCGTGTATGCCGAGGACGCTCCGTCTATCGATCCCGCCATCTTTGACCTGGGCCTTCCCGTCCTGGGCTTTTGCTACGGCCATCAGATCACGGCCGTGACGCTCGGCGGCAAGGTCGGCCACTCCGAGGTGGGCGAGTACGGCCGCGCCACTATCACGCGCACGGCCGGCGCCAAGCTCTTTAACTCCACGCCCATGGAGCAGACCGTGTGGATGAGCCACCGCGACGCCGTGTCCGAGGTGCCCGAGGGCTTTACCGTTACCGCCAGCACCGACGTGTGCCCGGTTGCCGCCATGGAGTGCGTCGAGCGCAAGATTTTCACCACGCAGTTCCACCCCGAGGTCAAGCACTCCGAGTACGGTCAGCAGCTGCTGAGCAACTTCCTGTTTGAGATCTGTGGCCTGGAGCCCAACTGGAGCATGGACGACCTGGTCGAGACCATGACGGCCGAGTTCCGCGAGAAGGTCGGTGACGACCGCGTGATTCTGGCTCTGTCCGGCGGCGTTGACTCCTCCGTCGTGGCTGCGCTGGGCGCCCGCGCCGTGGGCAAGCAGATGACCTGCGTGTTCATCAACCACGGTCTGCTTCGCAAGGGCGAGCCCGAGCAGGTGGAGGAGGTCTTCACCAAGCAGTTTGACGTCGACTTTATTCACGTCCACGCCGAGGACCGTTATGCCGAGCTTCTGGCCGGCGTGACCGAGCCCGAGGAGAAGCGCCGCATCATCGGTACGCAGTTCTGGAAAGAGTTCTTCGCCGTGGCGCAGCAGCTCGAGACCGATGGCAAGCCGGTCAAGTATCTGGCTCAGGGCACCATCTACCCCGACATCATCGAGTCCGGCGCTCGCAAGACGGGCGGCAAGACGGCCACCATCAAGAGCCATCACAACCTGATCCCGTTCCCCGAGGGCGTGCACTTCGACCTCATCGAGCCGCTCGACCACTTCTTTAAGGACGAGGTCCGCGCGCTCGGTCTGGCGCTGGGCCTGCCGGGTCATATCGTGTTCCGCCAGCCTTTCCCAGGCCCGGGTCTGGCCATCCGCATCATCGGCGCGGTCGACAAGGAGAAGCTCGAGATCCTCAAGAACGCTGACGCTATCGTGCGCGAGGAGCTCGACGCCTACAACCAGCGTCTGTTTGAGCAGACTGGCGAGCGCAACTCCGAGCACAGCTGCTGGCAGTATTTCGCGGTCCTGCCCGACATCAAGTCCGTCGGTGTTATGGGCGACGAGCGCACCTATCAGCGTCCGATCATCCTGCGTGCCGTCGAGTCCAGCGATGCCATGACCGCCGACTGGGCCAAGCTGCCCTACGACGTGCTGGCCCGCATTTCCGGCCGCATCGTGGCCGAGGTTCCCGGCGCCAACCGCGTGTGCTACGACATCACGTCCAAGCCGCCCGCGACGATCGAATGGGAGTAAACGATATTCGTTGATTTCAAGCCTCTGACCTGCGAAAACAGGTCGGGGGCTTCTTAT
This sequence comes from Collinsella sp., assembly GCA_022713905.1. Classification (GTDB taxonomy): domain Bacteria; phylum Actinomycetota; class Coriobacteriia; order Coriobacteriales; family Coriobacteriaceae; genus Collinsella. The sequence goes on along the minus strand of JAIHTM010000037.1, from coordinate 10,789 downwards.
TTTGCAACCTCTGTGCAACCTTTGCGGTTTCGCGCCCCGTGAACAGGGGACGTAGCACTGTTCACGTCTGGGCCCATGTCGGCACCGATCAATGCCCGCGCTGCTTCTGCTTGCGCTTCAGCTTCCGCTGCTCGAAGCACGTCGCCCGGGATTCCTCGCCAGAGGAGAACCGACCGTTCCTTGCGAAACCGCGAGACCAGCTATATCCGCTTGTTGCGGGCTTGCTTGAGCCAGTTCCTCTTGAAAGAGCCTATACCTCCGAAGAGCTTGTTGTACGTCTCACCGTTCTCCTTGGCCTCGTGCTTGACCAAGGCAAGTTCGATAGTGCAGAGGTAATCCGCCACTTGCTCGAGGCGGTAGTCGGTCATCGAGGTCTTGCGGCGTCGGACGACCCCTTTTGAGAGGACCTTGCCCACCGAGTCGTCTCGCCCGCGGAACAGAAGGAGCGCATCCTCGCGACCTTCGGCGACCTGTGCTGCGAGATGGAGGGCTGCACCATCGCGCAGGGCCCTTTCCAAAGCGAAGTGTCGAGTCGAAGTGTTGAGCGTCGGCCCTGAATGTTCAATGGCCGTTGTTTTCTGCCCCTCAAGTGGTGAACTTCTCCTCGGGGCTGTTGATTCCCCCACGCGCCCCCTTCCGTTCTCTGTGTTCCCCTTATACTCCTTGTACAAGGAGGTAAGAAGTCATGGACAAGACCGCACAGGACAGCTTGGCAAAGAAGCCCGCCGACATGAGGGACAGGATTCTCGAGCATCTCGAGGCCCTCACCTCTGCCGTCTCGCTCGACGACCTTGCCCGTCTGTCCACCTCCGATATCGCCGAGACGCTCATCATCTCCAGGAGTCTGGCGAGCCAGTACCTCAACGACCTTGTTCGCGCCGGCCTTGTGGTTAAGGTGGCGGGCAGGCCTGTCCGTTATTTTCATCGCCGCGCGTTCCAGAAGCGTTTTCAGGTAAAGCTCTCTGCAAGCGAGTACGCCTCGCTCGCCGACCTCATCCAGGCGACGGGAATCGCCGATCACCGTGACTTCGCGCGTGCCGTGGGCTTTGACCTGAGCCTCAGCTCCGTTGTCGAGCAGTGCAAGGCTGCGGTTCAGTACCCTCCGTTCGGCCTGCCCATCCTCTTGAGCGGCGGCGTGGGTGTCGGCAAGTCTTTCCTTTCTCGTCTTGTGTACGAGTACGGCAAGAACCAGGGCTTGCTGTCCCGCGACTCCTCCTATTTGCGCATCGACTGCACCGGGGTCCCGGACGCCGCCTCGTTCAATGGACTTCTTGACGAGTCGATCGCGAAATCGCGCGGGGGCGTGGTCTTTGTCAACGGCATCGAGGCACTTTCTCCCTCTGCGATGGAACACTGCCTTGCGACGGCCCTCGGGCTCGATGCCTCCCAGGATGCGCCGCGCGCTCGCCTCGTTCTTTCGACGACGCTTTCCGCCGATGATCTGAAGGTTTCCTCGGCCTACAGCAAAATGCCCATCTGTGCCCGCGTCCCCTCACTCAAGGAGCGGACCCCCGAGGAGCGCGAGGATCTCATCTTGAGCTTCCTGCGCAGCGAGGGGTGCCGAATCGGTTCTGATGTGAAGATCAGCCGCGGCGCATACCGTTGTCTCGTGAACGCGGACTTTTCCGATAACATCGCCGGCTTGCGCGCCTGCGTGACGAACTGCTGCGCCAAAGCGTTCCTCAATCGCGAGGGCGACTACGTCGTCGTTCGCCCGTATCTTCTTCCCAGCGGGCTCCTCTCCTCCGCGCAGATCGATCAACAGCCCGACGATGGCGTTCTGATTGACGCGTCTCTGGATGCCGCCGAGAGCACAGGGCCGGTCGAGCAGGCGCTCGATGCCCTGTGCTCTCTTGATGAGCGATTCTGCGCCGGGGAGCTCTCTGTCTCCGAGCTTGTCTCGCAAGCTGTCTCCGCTGTGCGCGGCGTTGAGGATCACTTGATCTTCGGCCGCGGCGTTACCTCCTCGAGGTCGCGCGCCTTCGAGCGCGTCGTGGGCGCGGTCCTTGCCGACGCAGGCTCTTCTTATGGCATCGAGCTTTCGAGGAAGGTCGCTTTTCTACTGGCCCAGGAGATTTGCCTGCAGTTGTGGCCGGGTATCGGCCTGGCTAGGCGAAAGTCTGCCTGTGCGTAGCAAATCTCCCATCTCCTTGGTGCCGTGACCTCCGAATTGCCGTTTGCCTCGAGTGTCTCCGATCAGGTCGCCGCAGACGTGGAAGGGGCGCTGGGAATCTCGCTCGATCACTTCACGAAGACGCTTCTGACGCTGTGCGTCGCATCGGAGTCTCGCGATGCGAAGGCCCTTCGGACGCTCTGCGTCATCTTGTCCCACGGCTACTCAACGGCGACGAGCATCGCCGACGCGGCGAACCGTATGCTCGGCATGCATGTGTACGAGGCTGTCGACATGCCCTACGACCAGCAGCTGAAGGACATCGTCGGTCCGCTCCAGCGCCTCGTCGACCGCCATTCCTACTGCACCGGGGTCGTGTTCCTCGTCGACATGGGCTCCTTGGAGGAGGCCTATAAGGCCCTCGAGAACGTTACCGACTCCACTATCGGCGTGGTGAACAACGTCTCTACCGGTCTTGCGCTCGAGATCGGGGTCGGGCTGCTCGGCGGCAAGTCCATCGCCGAGGTTCTTGGCGATGCGACCGCCGCGTGCGTGACGCACTGCAAGGTGATCGAGCGCGTCAACCGTGAGGACGCCATCGTCTTCTGCTCCGAGTCCGGGGTCGACGCCGCGGAGAGGATACGCCAGCTCGTCTCGCAGAGCCTCCCGCGCACCATAGGCGCGCGCCTGCTCACGAGGCCCTTCAAGCAGCTCGTCGCGAACGGGTCGAACGACGCCGTTTTCTCCGAGCACCGCGTCTGCGCCGTCATCGGCACGGGAGACCCCGGGGTCGCCTCCGTCCCCTTCGTCGCCCTCGAGGACATCATGTCGACGGCGTCCGCCTCTAAGGTTGATGCCGTGTTCGGCAGGTGGCTTGACGCTTCCGAGCTCTCTTCTTTCCACGAGAAGCTGCTCTCGAACATGACGCTGCAGAACGTCATCCGCTCCATCACCATCCTCGACCCGGAGCGGCTATTCCACGAGATCGAGAGCGCCGTGCACGAGCTTCAGCGCAGGACAGGCGAGAAGATCGGCAGCAACGCCATCATTGGGCTCTACGTCCACCTCTGCTGTCTCGTCGAGCGCCTTGTTACCAGAAACCCCATTGAGACCTACGTTGGCCAGGACCGCTTCGAGGAGGAACGCGCCGATTTCATCGAGTCCTTCAGGCAGAGCTTCTCGAGCATCTCGACGCGCTATCGCGTAGAGGTTCCCGTAAGCGAGATCGCATATGTCTTCGACTACATAAGCGTGAGCGCCGCCCCGGCGCGAGAAGAGCGCCTCGGCTCCTCGGACCTCCTGCTCGACGAGTGACCTTCCCCGCGCCGCCGCAAGCCGACCGCGCGTCCTCAATAATCCGATAACCCCTTGCCCGGCGCGAATCCGGATAGCGCCGAGGCAGTACCGAACGTAAAACTTCATTTGATAGGAGCAAACATGAGTGTTGTTATGGCACGAATCGACAATCGCCTGCTTCACGGCATCATCGTGACGCAGTGGGCCCCGGTGTCGGGCGCGACCCGAGTCATGGTCATCGACGACAAGGTCGCCGGCGACGAGGTCCTGAAGTCCACCATGAGGATGGCGCGCCCCGCGGGCATGGCCGTCTCGATCATCTCCGAGCAGACCGCGCTCAAGAACTTCGCGGCGGGCAAGTACGACCGCGAGAAGGTCTTTGTCATCGCCAAGGAGCCCGAGACGATCCTTCACCTGGTCGAGTCGGGCATCGAGCTCCCGTCGCTGATCGTCGGCGGCTCGCTCGTCAAGGAGGGCGGCGTCCAGCTCACCCAGCGCGCCTATGCCTCCGCCGAGAACGTCCAGAGCTACAAGGCGCTCATCGCCCGCGGCGTCAAGGTGACGGCACAGTTCGTGCCCGCCGACAAGCCCGTCTCCGTCGCCGACCTCATCTAAGGAGGGATCATGGTCAACTTCACTATCCTGCAGGTCGTCCTTTTGACCCTGCTGGCCTTCATCAAGCACGTGGACTACTACGGCATCCCGATGATCTTCGTCAACTATGCCGTCTTCTGGGGCCTTATCACCGGCGTCGTCATGGGCGACTGGCAGACCGGCCTCGTCATCGGCGGCACCATCCAGCTCATGCAGCTCGGCGTCGCGGGCTTCGGCGGCTCGTCGATTCCCGACTACGGCACGATGGCCATCATCGCCACCGCCTACGGCGTGACCCTGGGCGCGGACACGGGCCTCGCCATCGGCCTGCCGGTCGGCATGCTCGGCATCCAGCTCGACGTCATCGTCAAGATCCTCAACGGCTTCGTCGTCGAGAAGTCCCAGAAGTTCTGCAACGAGGGTAAGTTCAATCAGATGAACGCCATCCTGTGGGTCTGCCCCGCGCTCTTCGGCCTGTGCGCCGCCCTGCCCGTCTTTGTCTCCGTGACGCTCGGCCAGCCCGCCGTCAACTGGCTCCTCGAGGTCATGCCTCAGTGGTTCCTCTCCGGCCTCACCCTCGCCGGCAAGATGCTCCCGGCCATCGGTATCGCCATGCTGCTCCGCTACATGCCCACCGGCAAGTACTTCCAGTACCTGCTCGTCGGCTTCTTCCTCTCGGCCTTCCTGAACGTGCCCATCATCGGCGCCGCCATCGTCGGCGTTGCCCTCGCGATCGCGTTCTACCAGCGTGCCGAGAGGGACACCGAGCTCGCCGCTCACGCTTCCGCAGACGCCTTCATCGGAGAGGATGAGTAACCATGGAAAACGAGAACATCACCGCCGTCGCCGAGGGCAAGCCCTCCGGCTACAAGGTCACCAAGAAGGATCTGCGCAACGCGAACTGGCGCTGGCTCATGAGCGTGTGCACCTTCAACTACCAGACCCAGCAGGGCGCCTCAGTCGCCTACGCCCTCTCGCCGGTCCTGAGGAAGATCTACACGAACGACGAGGACTATAAGCAAGCGCTCAACAACCACTTCCGCTACTACAATACCCAGCCTTGGCTCGCCGCCATCATCCTTGGCGCCTGCGTGGCCATGGAGGAACGCGACGGCCTAGCGGCGGCGGACGCCGTCCAAGACCTGAAGATCGGCACCATGGGACCGCTCGCCGGCGTCGGCGACTCCCTGCTCATGACCATGATCCCGACCATCATGGGCTCCATCGCTGCCTACATGGCCATCGAGGGCAACCCCGTGGGAGCCGGCATCTGGTTCGCGCTCATCCTGGCCATCTTCTGGGTCCGCATGCACGCCCTCGAGTTCGGCTACAAGCAGGGCGTGAAGCTCGTCACCGACTTCAGCGAGAAGCTTCCCAACCTCACTGCCGCCGCCTCCGTGCTCGGCCTCACCGTGGTCGGCTGCCTCATCGCCTCGGTCATCGGCGTCACCTGCCCGATTAGCTTCAGCTTCGGCGACGTTTCGATGGAGATTCAGCCGCTGCTCGACAAGATCCTGCCTGCCATGATCCCCGCCGCCATCACGGGAAGCGCGTATTACCTTCTTACCAAGAAGAACGCGAGCATGACGGCCCTCATCCTCGTGGTGATCGTCCTCGCGATGGTCGCCTCCGCTGCTGGCATCCTCGCCTAGCTTCGACCCAAGAGATTGGTGAATCAATGAGAAAGATAGTTGTGGCGAGCCATTCCCTTCTCGCCCAGGGCTTCAAGGACACCCTCGAGTTCCTTACGGGTAAGAGCGACGCCGTCAACGCCGTGTGCGCCTACGTGAACGACAACGGCGAGGGGCTCGACGCGGCGGTCGAGGCGGCTCTTTCGGGCACTGACGAGGTCGTCGTCCTCACCGACGCGCTCGGCGGCAGCGTGAACCAGCGCTTCTCCCGCTTCGCCTCCGACCGCATCCACGTGATCGCGGGTGTCAACCTCCCGCTCGCCATGACGGTCGCGCTCGCGCGCCCCGACGAGAAACTCGACTTCGACGCCCTCGTCGACGAGGCGCGCCAGCAGATCGTCTACGTGAACGGTGCCAGTTCCGCCGAGTGCGAAGACGACGAATAGAGGAGGTCGACGATGAGAGAGTTCCTTAAGGACGTGTGGATGCACGGCGGTGAGGAAAGCCGCGCCATCACCCCCGAGAACATCACGGGCGAGAAGGGCCGCGCCGCCATGTCGGCCAGCCACCTCGGCGTCGGCCGCAAGGGCTCGTGCTGCGTGCCCCTTGAGTCCGGCGAGACCATCACGCTCGCGGACATCGAGGGCCCCGGCATCATCCGCCACATCTGGATGACCGTCCCCGACAAGACCGCCGCCGGCAGCTTCGTCATGCGCGACCTCGTACTGCGCTTCTACTGGGACGACGAGGAGACCCCCTCGGTCGAGTGCCCTGTCGGCGACTTCTTCTGCAACGGCTTCGGTGAGCGCGCCATCGTCAACTCGATGCCCATCTGCGTGAACCCGACGGGCGGCATGAACTGCTACTTCGAGATGCCTTTCAGGAAGCACGCCAAGGTCACGCTTACGAGCGAGCACCCGGGGTTCATTAAGTACATCTTCTACACGTTCAACTACGCGCTCACCGACGTGCCGGATGACGCCATGTACTTCCACGCCCGTTTTAACCGCGAGCGCAGCACCCGCAGGGGCGTCGACTACACCGTGCTCGACGGCGTGCGCGGTAAGGGCTACTACGTCGGCACCTACATGGCCCTGTGCGCCCTGGAGCGCTATTGGTGGGGCGAGGGCGAGATGAAGTTCTTCCTCGACGGCGACGAGGAGTTCCCCACGGTCACCTCGACGGGAGCCGAGGACTACTTCGGCGGTGCCTGGGCCTTCCTCGACAGGCCGCCCCATGCGCTGCCCGAGGCGCAGTGCTTCAACACGCTGTTCGCCGGCTACCCGTACCGCTCGACGCGCGACGCCACGCGTGACCGTTTCAGCGCGGGCAAGCCGAACCCGAACCCGATGCTCGCGACCAACGACGACGCGCTGCCCAGGCACGGCCTCTACAGGTGGCACCTTCCCGACCCGATCTCGTTCAAGGAGGACCTGCGCGTGACGTTCCAGGACCTCGGCAACGACGACATCAAGCTCTACGAGCGCGAGGACGACATCTCCACCGTCGCCTACTGGTACCAAAGCGAGCCGCACGCCGTGCTCGCCCCGTTTGCCGCAAGGCAGGACCGCGTGCCCAGGTAGGGTCGCTTCGAAACAAGCCAACGTTATGGGCGCCCGCGGTTGACCATGACTGCGGGCGTCCCTTTGTAAGGAGGATCACATGAGCGAAAAGCAAATGAGGCTCGGCGCCCTCGAGGCCGGCGGGACCAAGATGGTCTGTGCCGTGGTGTCCGGCGACGGCGAGGTCCTCGACCGTATGGAGACCCCGACGCTTATGCCCGCCGAGACCGTCCCGCAAATGGTCGAGTGGTTCACCGCCCGCGATGTGGACGCGTTGGGCATCGGCGCCTTCGGCCCGACCTGCGTCGACCCCAACGATGAGCGCTACGGTTCCATCCTCCAGACGCCCAAGCTCGCGTGGCGAGGCTATGGTCTTCGCGCCGCGTTCGTCGACGCCCTCGGGATTCCGGTGACCTACGACACGGACGTGAACGTTGCCTGCCTCGGCGAAGTGGTCTTCGGCTGCTGCAAGGGGCTCGAGGACGCCGTCTACGTGACCATCGGCACCGGCGTGGGCGCGGGCGTCATGTGCGCGGGCAGGCTCCTTCACGGCATGCTGCACCCCGAGGCCGGCCACATGCTGGTAAGGACCCGTCCCACCGAGGAGGGACGCTGCGTCTGCCCGAGCCACGCGAGCTGTCTCGAGGGCCTCGCCTCCGGCCCCGCCATCGCCGCGCGCTGGGGAAAGCCCGCGGCCGAGCTCGCGGACAACGCTGAGGTGTGGGCGCTCGAGGGGGATTATCTGGGGCAGATGTGCGCGAACCTCGTGCTCATGTACTCGCCTCGCCGCATCGTCCTCGGCGGCGGCGTGATGCACCAGGAGCAGCTCTACGGCATCGTCCGCAAGAAGACCCTCGAATATCTGGGTGGCTACATCCAGACCGCCGAGCTTAAGGACATGGAGAGCTACATCTGCGCCCCGGGCTGCGGCGGCGACCAAGGAATCCTCGGCGCGGCCGAGCTGGCAAGAAGGGCGCTCGCATAACTTGCGCTCTCTCCGCCATACAACGCGTTAAGAAAAGACGAGCGCTTCTTGCCAATTGGGCGACAAGAAGCGCTCGTCTTTTGCATTTTTGTCTCTCAAAATCTTATTTTCACGATTTGCATTTTCATCCCGTTGTCACCGACCCTTGCGAGAAACCGGAAAAAGCCGCTGACAGAAGGGTCTCTCAAATCGTTGTAACCCAGCATATAGCCGCGACTTGTGACCTGCAGACGTCTGTCCCACGTGCCGATTTCCTTGGCGGCATCCGAAACCGCAAAATATGCCCCCACATCCCTGATTTTTGCAGTCTTAAGCCATGTTTTTGCGATCATCTTTACTGCCGTCCGATTGGCAGCATCAAAGACCAGCACACCGCCGGGAAAAGCGTCCGCCATCCCCCGCACCAGTTCCCGGACCTGCTGGGTCAGAAAGTAATAGAACACCCCGGAGGCAAAGAACACCGCCCCGCCGGAGGCATCGATTTTGCCAAACCATGCGGTGTCTTTCAGGTCGCAGGGGATATTTTGTTCCCGATCCCCGGCGGGCAGTAGCTGCTGCCGCAAGGCAATCACATCCGGGAAGTCCAGATTGTAGATCCTGCATCTACCGTTGTCGCAGGTTCTGCCAGTGTTGTCCAGTCCGCAGCCCAGGTTGACCACCGCCGCATTGGGGTGGCCTTTCAGGTAATCCCGCACCTCGAAAGCAAGGTCACTCTGCCGCATGGCCACCTCCAGCGCACCAAAGCGCTGCATCAGGCTGCGGGAGTTTTTCTCTGCCTCTGAAAAGTCGTAGTCGATCTGGTCGAGTAGGCGAACCGCTGTTTCATCCCTGTAAAGGTCCGGGTACAGCTCCGTACACAGCTTTCGGGAATACAACGGGAGGATCAGCGTCTCTTGCACGGTGTTTTTCTCAATTTTACATTTCATAGGTTTCTTCCTCAGTGAATAAAAACTGTCACAATTGCCGCCAGCACAGCCGCTATGACCGTCATGCCTATCGCCATGTGCAGGATGGATGCAAAAATGCCCGTGCTTGATATCCTTACTTCCGCGCCGTGACGCAGAGCCACCTTTTCTTTTTGCGTATCTGCACCTCGTGAAAACCCGCCTGCTCCAGACACGCCTTTAATTCAATGTCCTTGTAGATGGTCATGCCGCCGATGATCTGCGTCCACCTCTCGTCCTTGTCCGTATCGCCATTGCTCTCGTTGCAGATAAGAATTGTTCCGCTCGGCTTCAGCGTCCGCCAGACCTCACGGAAGCATCGGGGCAAATCAGGCCAAAAGTAGACGGTCTCAAAGGCCGTGACTGCATCGAAACAGCTATCCTCAAATGCCATATCCGCCACACTGCCTTGCAGAACGGCGCAACGCCCCTCCTGAATTGCAGTTCGGTTGAGCTTTCTAGTCTTCTCCACGCTGACGGGCGAATAGTCGATGCCCTTGACGACGCCATGCGGGCATTTTTTCAGCAGCCGTTTTATGTTCGCCCCGCCGCCGCAGCCGCAATCCAGCACCTTGGCATTTGGCGCAAGTCGTAGAAATCGAAGTCCCCACCGTGCCACAGGGCTGTGCCCCAGATTCATCATGGCAACCATAAGTTTTCCGCCGAGGCCCACGGGCTTGCGGGTGTTTTCAAAGAACGACATCTGGCCCCTCCGATTTCGTGCATTCCGCATAGGTCAACGGGAACGAGGCCTTCAGCACCGCGCTTTTCTGCACCGCCCAGCCGTTTTGACGCAGGAAACGTAGGTATTCCTCGCTTGTCCACCTGCTGTGGAGGGGGAATCCCGCCATACTCATGAAAAAGGCTTTTGCCTTGCCGGAAACCGAGCTCCCCGCGTGGGTGAAGGTTGGCGCGATGAGCACGCCGTCGTCCTTCAGCACCCGCCTGATTTCTTGCAGGGCCTTTTCCGGATGCGGCACTATGTGAAGCGCGTTGGACGCGATCACCGCATCAAAGGACTTCTGCGCATAGGGCAGGCGGAACATATCTTGTACGGAAAAGTGCAGCTTTGCGGATTGATTGTCCCGCTTTGCTTCAAGGATCATCTTTGCAGAAGCGTCCGTAGCCTCGATGTGCGCCGCCGCATTTACGATGCTCTTTGCGATAAGCCCCGTGCCGGTGGCAACCTCCAGTACGGTTTTTGCTTTCACCACCGGCCAGATCAGCTCATACATCTTCTCATACGCCGTCCGGTCCTTTCGCATGAAACGGTCGTACCGACCGGCATTCTTGTCCCAGAAGCCCTTGCGTTCGTGCATGGCCATCGCCCCCAAACAGTTAGAGCTATCTAACTATAACACACGAATCATGCAGTAAGATAAGGCTAACCTTATTTTCTTGGCTAAAACGCATCTCCTCGGTTTTCGGTTTTCGCTTATAACGGCGCGAGTCAGATACTAGGCTGGAGCTGAAGAAGGAGCTTGGCGGACAGGTAGGTCGATACCGGTTCCCGGAACGGTGATCCAGCCAATTACACCAGGGCTCTAGTCACTGAGTGGGAATAGAAAAGGCTCTGTTAGACCAGGATTGACATACATGTGTCCCCACGGTGCCATATCTTTGACCCCGTAGACCGCGATGATGGGGGCAGCATGAACGCCGAA
>JAIHTM010000036.1 GCA_022713905.1 Collinsella sp. | reverse complement strand
TTGTTTCTTTACATCTCTAAGAACTCTTTTAGGATTTTTCTTATCCTTTTTTACAATCGTTTCAACTGCTGGACTAAATTGTAAATCATAATAATGTTTATATAAACTTGTATAAACTTATCGTGGAATATCGTTAGTTTCGCCCTGCTAAATCCAACATATCGAGACAGGCAATTACCGCAGGATAGAAAGCTGTTACCCCTGTAAAAGTCATCGGTTCGTTCTAACAGACATGTTGATTGACCCGTTACCCACTGCTTGAGGAAAATCGACCCCAACATGGTAAAGTAGTCGCAACAGGCAACCATGGAGGAACAATGCTCAGCATTCACTACGGCGACAGAAACGATGTGATTTATGACACGTCGACATTCTTTGATTACAGCTACTCTCCCTCTTGGCTGCAAGATCCCCTGTCACAGCGCATTATCAAATCTATTGATAATGGCACTGTTCTTGGCGCAAACGCAATTGACACCAAGGTGCTTGGCGTTATTCCGCCAGAAAAACTATCAACGGGCACCAAAACACTTCTACTGATGCTCTTTATGCCTCAAAACCTCTACAACGCCTCAACCTGCGGAGATAATTGCGCCTATTGGATCTTGCGCATCGCCTCCAAACATGACATCACCATCAACCTCTACCATATGATGGATTTTGGCAAAGCGCGTTTTACAGCCCGTGTCATCAATTCCGGACAGATTGTTCATACCATGGATGAGCTTGTCCTTATCTCGGCAAAATGTCTGAGGGAGGCTCGAGCATGAGAGGGGAATACCAGCTGACCGTAAGGACCAATAAAGTTCAGGTCAAACTCACCATTCGCCGAAACCTCACCATCATCCAAGGCAAAAGCGCAACAGGCAAAACCACCCTGCTGGACAGCCTTCGTGCATACGAAAACCTGGGAGCCCAAAGCGGGATTATCGTTAATTGCGCAGCCCCCTGCCGCGTCATCGGCGGCAAAGATTGGGAAGCGCAACTCGGCCGCATCGATAGCAGCATCGTGTTTGTGGACGATACGCAAAAATTCGTAAGGAGCCATGCATTCCAGCATGCAGCTCGACACAGTTCCAACTACTACGTCATCGTTGCGAGGGACGAATTGCCCCAGCTCCCCTATAGCGTGGATGAGATCTATGGCCTCAAAAACACCAACAGGGCAACAACAAAATATCCTGTCTACACACGCACGTACACTTCTACCTACCGCATTTACGGAGACGAGCTCTACGATGGAGATCGGCCAGAAGAAGTCATCGTCGAAGACAGCAATGCCGGCTATGAGTTCTTTAAAGTCCTGTGCGCCAAAAGTAAAATTCGCTGCGTAAGTGCCGGTGGCAAATCAAACATATACGAAACCGCCCTGAGCTCCCCAGCCCAAAAGTTGCTCGTAATTGCAGATGGGGCCGCTTTTGGGCCCGAGATGCCCTATGTCTATTCGCTCAGGAGATTTAAGGAGATCGAGCTTTTTTTGCCGGAATCGTTTGAATGGCTTGTGCTGAGATCGGGACTCTTCAACGATGTCGAAACGCAAGACATGCTCCTTCATCCTGCCGATTTCATCGACTGCGAGAAGTTCTTCAGTTGGGAGCAGTTCTTTACTAAACAGCTTAGGGAACTGACCAGAGACAGCTACCTAGCCTATAGAAAAGAAGCTCTCAATCCCGCCTACCTACAGCAACATGAGCTCAACACGATTGCTGAATCGCTACCCAAACTCGGAATCACTTCGCGCTAAAGCGAGAAGTACTCGCTCTCACTGCTAAGATTCGGCCCCAACCACGGATCGCCGTTGAGGAAGAATTCTGGCCAGCGCTGCATGAACAGTGCCTGCTCGCGCTTCCAGCGGCGCAGCTTTTCCTCGTTGGCCTCTTCCCTACCGCGCGAGGTGAACTCGTAGTGATACAGCTCGGCATAGGGCGTAAAGATAGTACGGTAACCCGCCTCCCACACGCGTAGGCAAAAGTCCGCATCGTTGAAGCCGACGGCGAATTCCTCGTTGTAGCCGCCAACCTGCTCAAACACGTCGCGACGAACCATCTGGCAGGCGCCCGTTACGGCGCTAAAGTTGCCCGGGCGCACAGCGCGGGCAAGATAGCCCTCGCGCTTTGCCGAGAAGTCCTGGTTGGCATGGGCAAGCGCACCGCGCACGCCAACCAAAATGCCGGCATGCTGTACCAAATGATCGGCAAAATAGAGCTTGGCCCCCACCACGCCCGCATCGGGGCGCTGCAGATAGCCCATCATCTCTTCAATAAAGCCGGGGCTTATGACCTCGGTATCGTTGTTCAACAGCAGCAGATAGTCGCCCTTGGCATGCTCAACGCCAAAGTTGATGATCTGGGAGTAATTAAACTCGCCCGGCCACCACTCAACGCGCGCTGCACCCTTGCCATCAGACGCAGCGGCTACGCGCGCCGGCAGGGTTTCATAATACGCAAACGTCTCCGGATCTTCGCTGTTGTTCTCCACCAAGACGATCTCGTAGTTGGCATACGTGGCCTTCCGTGCGATCGACATCACGCAGGCGTCGAGCGTCTCGACGTGGTCCTTGGTGGGAATCACAATGCTCACCAACGGCGCAGGCTCCGGCAGCGAATAGCGCATGCGGTAGACAAACGGTGTCTCGGACTCCTCGACCGTTCCATGAACACCCAGTGAGTCAAAGTGGCGCTGCAGAGCCAGGCGTCCGGCCTCGATAGCATATGGCTTGCTATCGGCAGAACCGTCGGCGGTAGAGCCAGGGTGCACGCGCCAGTGATACAGCACGTGCGCAACGTGCTCAAAACGCGCACCTGCCGCAAGGCAGCGGAGCGTCAGGTCGTAATCCTGGGCACCCGCAACATCTTCTGGCGACATGCCAATGCGATCGATGAGCGCCTTCTCCACCATTAGAAAATGCGTCACGCAGTTATGGCTATAGAGCAGGTCGACGTTGAGCCTGGTCTTAAAGACCGGCTGGCCCCACTCCCCCGTTTTCTGGAACATGTCCTCGTCGCAGAACAGGACCTGGGGGCGCTCGTCCTTGGCAGTCTTGTTCAGAGCGGCAACATAGCGGAGCAACGCATCCGGCTCCAGGATATCGTCGTGGTCCAAAAATGCGATGTAGTCACCCATCGCTTGCTGAATACCGACGTTGGTGTTGACCACAATGCCGCCGTTACCGGGCAGCTCGATGCGACGGACGCGCTCGTCGTGAGCTGCTGCCGCAAGATTGGCCACCGCATCCCATTCGGGCGAGGCGTCCATCAGCAGCAATTCCCAGTTGTCATAGTTCTGGGCAAGCACCGAATCCAGCAACTCGCGCAGGTAGACCCGATCGGTCTTGTAGCACGGCACCACAATGCTCACGAGAGGCCTGTAGGCGAATGCCGCCGCGGCAGCGCACTGGCACGCCAAGTCGCCCGGCTTTGCGCGATGCTGCTCAAACCAACGGCGATAGGCGGCGTCGTCCGCGCGCGCATCCTTCATGCGATTCCAGCTATCGTCGACCATGCCGTTGTACAGGCGGCCATCCATGGCGCAAAAACCGCCCTGGATCTGGCCCGCAGGATCAGTTGCAATCGCGACAAAATCTCGAATGTCCTCGGGCATCTCCACGCTCAGATACGTTTTATTGACGCAGCATCCGTTCTGCTGTGGCACGTCGACCTGCGACTCGAACATATGAACCGTGGCATCGATGACATTCATATGCGTATCGAGTATCTCAAGCTGGGGCGTGCACTGGGAGTCTCCCGACCATGTGACCTCGTAGCGCCACACAGCACCCGAATCGGCCGGAAGATAACGGACGGCATCGATCTCGTAGCGGCCGCAGCGCTCGCCGCGCTGCGCATCGCGGATAAGCGCACACAGCACAGGCTTTGCCTTGTAGTTGATCTTGGATTCCAGCTTAGCCATACGGCTATCGAGGCGAATGGATCCAAGCTTTTGGCCACTGGATGCAAAGTCAATGTCAATCGACGAGCCATCCAAAAACGGAAGCACCAAGACGGCAAGCTCGCGCTCGTAGTCGGCAACCGAAGGACAGATTGCCAGCACGCGGCCATGATCGACCGGGAGTGCCAGCGATGGCACACAAGAACCGCTCGTTGTCGCGTGGGCAAACGCTTGAGAACCCTCCCGCTCAATAAGCGCGGCGACATCCTGACCGGCAAAACGAAGCAGCACAAACAGACGGCCCTGACTGCGGCAAAGCGCCAAACGCTTGATACTCATCTACACTTCTCGCTTTCCCAGGGCGTTCGCTGCCATGCGTTTGCAGGCACCCAGGCGCCCAAACCTCAAGACGTCGTAATCGAACATGAGCTTTTTACATGCACGGGCATTGGGGGCCTTGCTGGTAAGCGCCGCACGCACCATAGCAGCAACAGAAGGAGCGCATTGTGCGAGCGCAGCATCGCTGCCCACGGCAGAACCGGCAAGCGCCGTGGCAACGGCAACAAGCACCTTGCCGCAGTCCGAACCCAGCAACCTGATTGCATCGTACAGCACCAGATCGCATAGGAAGTACGCGAGGTCATCGGCGTGCTGTACATCGAGACCGTCGCGCTGCCAGTCAGCCAGCACCGCGGAGTAAATCTTCACGTGCTCCAGCAGGCGCGTCTCGTCGTCATAGCGCATGGTGTCCATAAGCGAGCCCTTGCGCGCGACACGGTAGTCATACAGCTTGCTCGAGATAAGCGCGGTCTTGTGCGAACGACCGTACACGGCAAAATCGAAGACCTGGTCCTCGCCATACTTAACGGTTTCGTCGAACACGATCCCGTTGCCCAGCAAAAACTCACGCTTGCAGGCAGTGCGCCATGCAAAGGGGCGAGAAGCTTCCTTAAACAGCAGGTCGGAGCTATAGCCTTCAAACGACACATCGCGCGGGCTCAGCACATAGTTAAGCCACGGATACCCCGCCTCCAGCGGATACGGATTCGCGCCAAAGGTCAAAACGTCGCAGTCCTCGCGCTCAAAGGCATCGACGATCACGCGGCATGCATCGGGCGTAAACCGGTCGTCGGAATCCAAAAACGCGACGATAGGCGCCGTGGACGCAGCGATGCCTGCATTACGCGCACTCGACAGGCCACCGTTCTCCTTATCGACCAGCGTAAAGCGCGCATCCTTTTCGCAATAAGCGGCCGCAATATCGCGCGAGCCATCCGGTGAGCCATCGTTGACCAGCACGCCTTCCCAATCGGGCATGTCCTGCGCAAGCAGGGAGTCCAGGCACCAAGCCAGGCACTCCTCCACGTTATAGATGGGAACAACAACGGAAATCTTGGGGGTAGCCATAATCACTCGCTCCTACTGTGCGGCGGGAACGTCATCAGGGTGCGGGTTGTCGCCGTAAGTGCGCTGATACGTCAGCACGCGCCACACCAGCGGCAGGCCGCCAATCTTAAAGTAATGCTTAAACGTATTGAGCTTACCCGGCTTCTTAAAGCCAAAGCGCGAATCGATATAGGCGCGAGGCGACTTGACCATCAGGCGCAAGTCGGTCTCGCCACGCGGATCAAACAGCGACAGGTCAAAGCGACCGGCATCCCAATCGGCCTTGAGCTCGGACGAGGCTTTCTTCCAAAACTGCTCACGCAGCTCATCGACCAGACGCTCATCATTCCAACGGTACGTATCGACTTTCATGCGCATTAAAATGCCCTGAAGCTGAGCCTTGAGCTCGGGGCGCTCGTCCAAAAAGCGCTGCATCTCGACATACTCGTCGCACACACAAAACACCTTGTTGGGCGAATTAACGGAGCTCTTCTCGTTATCCTGGCGATAGCACAAAATGGGGTCCGCAATAAACGCGGCACGCTCGGCGCAAGCCCAAACCTTAAAGTTAAAGCCTGCGTCCTGATACGAGGCACCCGGCGTGGGAAGGAACCGAATCTGATTGTCGTTGAGGAACTCGCGCCGATAGATAGCCGACCAAATGGAAGGTTTGCGGTAGAAAATGCCCGGGCGATCGACGGGGCAATACGCGGCGCCCGTCATATGCTCGTCAATGATCCCAAACAGCTCACGGCGCTCGGTGGGCGTGGACCAATACAGGTAAAAGTCGCCCTTAACGACATCGGCATGCTCAGCATCGGCCTTGGCGACCAGCTTTTGGAGCGAATCCTCAAACATAAAGTCGTCGGACTCAAGGATGCCCACGTACTCGCCGCGCGCCATCTCCAGGCCGCGGTTCATCGAGTCGCCGTAGCCGCTGTTGGCTTTGTCGATCATCTTGACACGGGAGTCGCGCTCCATGTACTCGCGGATGATATCCGGCGAGCTATCGGTGGAGCCGTCGTTGATACAGATGATCTCGATGTCCCTGAGCGTCTGCGCCACGGCGGAATCGAGGCACTCGCGCAGGTAGCGCTCAACATTGCAGATGGGAACAAGCAGCGAAACTTTAGGGGTATCAGAGTTCTGCAAGAGAACCTCCTGTTGAATAGCGTGTAACAGGGTTATTTTAGCAGCCGAGTTGCGGCGGGCGGCAGCGCTTGGAATTAGATAAAGCGCTCCAGGCAGGCTTTGAGACCGCGAGTCGAAAGATAGAACAGCGTGGCGTCTGCCATCGAAACGCCCGAGGTCGTCGCAACGAACTTGTGGGCAACACGGCAAACGGCGCCCTTAGCAGGCATATCCGTCCACTCCGTTCCCAAAAACGTCGTAAGGTCCATGTTGACGCGAGCTGCCACGCGATGGAAGTCATCGGCATCCAAGCGCGCCAGGTCGAACACAATGAGGTCTAAAAACCAAGTTATCAGCTCGCCGGGGCACAGGTCCAAAAGACCGTAGGCCGCCCAGTCCTCCAAGACCTCCTCGAGCATCCTCATGTGGGCGTCAAGTTTTTTGGCGCGAGCCTCGGCACTGTTAAACTCGTGCGTCGCCGATTCGCTCTCCATCACGTAGTGGTAGAACTTGTCCGGCATGACGACGGTCCTGCGGGCAAGCGCATAAGCCGCAAATTGGAAGACGACGTCTTCGCCCAAAGCCAAACCGGGGGCGAAGCGAATGCCTTCGCGATTGAGCAGCTCGCGCGAAAAAGCCGCACGGCAGGCATAGGGCTGCGCATTCGAATGGAACAGCAGTTGAGGATCACGGGCACCGAAGGCACCAGCTTTGGGACTCATGAGTTGCTGGACGCGTTTAGGTGCGGCGTCGGACGGCTCGCAAACGCCGCCAAAAACGGCGACCTCGGCATCTGAAGACTCCATGGCATGCAGCACGCGCTCGACCGTCTGGGCGTCGATGTAATCGTCGGCGTCTACAAAGAAAACCACCTCGCCCTTGGCGGCATCGATTCCGGCATTTCGGGCGAACGAGACGCCCGCGTTTTCCTGGTCAATCACCAGTACGTGATCGTCGGCCTGCGCGATCTGGCGCAACACGTTCAACGAATCATCAGTCGAACCGTCGTTGACGCAGACAACCTGAATCGAGCGCTCGGACTGGGCCAACAGCGAATCGAGACATCGCTGAATGGAGCGCGCAGAGTTGTAAACGGGGACGACAATGGTAGCTTTAGGACACGAGGCCTCTCCCATGCCGACCTACCCCCTCAGCGATTCGATGAGGAAGGCAGCAACCACGCCTGGGCCTCCAACCGAGGCGTAATACTTAGCACGCCCCAAGGCACCATCCGTCGCAAAACTCGGGTGCTCGTCAACCCAGCCCTCAGGATCTTTGAGGATGGCAGCGAGATTTGCGCGCTTCCACGGCTTGAGGTCGTCAAGCGAAAAGTCCCCGGCGTCCAAGGCCGCCTGAAATTCCTTGGCCATCTGCACCAGGAACTCCTTATAGAACTTAGGCGCCAGGCGCACGTAGTTCCACATGTACGAATCGTACTTAATGAGCTGATTGAACTTGAGCATGCGCGCGACATCGACGCTTGCGTGGTCGCGGGCATAATCCTCTCGAATCCAACGCTCAATCTCGGCATACTCGGTATTGACGCAAAAGACCTTAGCCGAAGAATTGACCGAGGAATTCTCGTTGTCCTGTCGATACGACAAAACAGCATCATGCAGGTAAACAGCCTTATCGGCGCACGCGATCACCTTAAAGGCGAATGACGTGTCCTGAAAGGATGCCCCCGGAGTCGGCAGGAACTTAATGCCGTTGCGCTCAAGAAAATCGCGACGGTACACTGCCGACCAAATCGACGGCTTTTGCTTAAAGAACTGCGTCGTGTCGCTCGGGTGCACCGGCTTACCGCAGTCCTTGGCCTTAAACATCTCGTGCAGTGAACGGCGCTCCTCGGGCTTAGACCAGTAGAAAACAAAGTTCGCCTTCGCAAAGTCGGCATTATTGCTATCGGCGGCCGAGACAAGCTTTTCGAGTGCGTCGGGCGCCATAAAGTCATCGGACTCCAAGATGCCAACGTACTTGCCACGCGCCATCTCCAGACCGTGGTTCATCGAGTCGCCGTAGCCGCTGTTGGCTTTGTCGATCATCTTTACACGGGGGTCGCGCTCCATGTACTCGCGGATAATCGCGGGCGAGTTGTCGGTCGACCCGTCGTTAATGCAGATGATCTCAATATCCTTGAGCGTCTGCGCCAGAGCGGAATCGAGGCACTCGCGCAGATAGCGCTGAACATTGTAAATGGGAATAAGCAGCGACAGAACAGGGCTGCCAGAGGCGTTAGTAGACAAATGTGCTCCTTAGGAAATACCTGTCGTTTCATGGTATCAAAGGGTCAGCGCGCCAGCGGGCGTTTATATAATCTATGGAGCCTCTTGCGGGCAAAGCAGCCCCACGTCATGCGGCGGGCCCATGGCAGGTTCCTGCGTTTTATTCAAAGCTTGCCGCTAAGGTGCGCCGAGCCTTTACAATAGGACAGTCCCAAGGACGTATTCGATAGCTTCCGTGCAGCGCATGCGCGCCGCGCGTGAAAGGATATATTGCCCCATGCCTTCAACCCTTCCCGCTCCCATCGATAAGCTCGCCATCGTCGTCGTTACGTACAAGCGCCAGGAACTCCTGGCCAACTTGTTCGACTCCATGACCGAGCTCACGGCCGCGCCCTGGCGCATCGTGATTGTCGATAACGAGAATTCGCGCGAGACCGAGGCCATGTGCGCCGCATTCAACGAGCGCCTGGCCAACCTGTGGGGCATCGACACCGAGCAGCTCGACGCGCAGGGCGGCACCGACCGTGTCATCTACGCCCCGCAGCTCGAAAACGGCGGCGGTGCGGGCGGCTTCTCCGCCGGCACCAAATGCGCCTACGACCTGGGCGCCCAGTGGTTCTGGGTGATGGACGACGACGTGCTCGTCATCCCCGAAGGCATCGAGCGTCTTGCCAAGTGGACCGACCGCTACGATGTCATCCAGGGTTCGCGCCTGGACTTTGACGGCGGCGCTTTCTTTTGGCAGTACCAACTCATCCTTTCGCTCGGCATTCCCAACCCAGTCGCCAAGTGGGATCTGGGTCCCGAGGGCTACCGCACCATGAACCAGCTGTGCTTTGAGGGCGGCATGTTCTCGCGCCGCGTGGTCGACAAGATCGGCCTGCCCGACGCGCGCTTCTTTATCTACGGCGACGATGCCTGCTATGGCTACGTGGCCAGCCAGCACTTCTCCGCCGCCGTTGTTGCCGACGTGGTTCTCAAGCGCGCCCGCGCCGTCTCTAACTGGGATATCGCCGGCAAGCGCCAGCTCAACTCCACGAGCGACACCAACCGTTACTACATCATGCGCAACCGAGGCTTCCTCGCTCGCTATATGCAGATCTACGGTGACTACCACCCCATGCTGTTCCGCTTGGGCAATGCCGCGACCTTCTGCAAGGAATTCATTCGCCTGGCCGCCGTTGACAAGTGCTTTAAGACCGGCATTCCGGCGCTGCGCCGTGGCATGAAGGACGCCCGCAAGATCGTTAAGGATCCCAACTGGAAGCCCATGCCGCCCATGAAGGACACCGAGTAACGGAAGCCGGAAACACCTCGGCGCTTAAAGCCGCTGGCATACCGTAGCCACATGCTGCCCATCAAAACCGAACCCCCAGCGCATGCGACCCACGCCGGGGCGCGGTACACGGATTTCGTCGATGCTGTCGCGCTCTATGTCGAGTAGCGACTGCACGGCCAGCAATTCCAGGCCCAGCGCATCCACATCGGGATCATACATCAAGTTAATCGTTATCAGCGGGCGCTCGTCCAGCATGCCAATCGTATCTGCTACGTCGAACACAGCACCCGTAGGGAAAACCTGGATGTCCCAGCGACCCGCACCACACTTTCGCCTCGAGGCAGGATTGGCATAGCCCGGTAAGCCAAAGCAGAGCCCCTGCAAGAGCAGATGATATGGCAGCGGCTTATCTGGGTCGGTCTCACCGATTCCCGCATCCCCCAGGATGCGGCTTAGCGCCCGCCTCACGGTATCCTCGTTCCCACGGCACAGCCCGTCGCGAAACGCATCGACGTCTCGAATGTCTTCGGCAGCGCACTCAAACCACTCAACAATCACTAGACGCAAGGCCTGTCTAAGCTCGTTATTGGGCAATCGCAAAGCACGGAGGCGATTGCCATGCTCTGGCTCCTCAGTCATATCCGTCGTGAGAAAACCGGACAGATACAGCGCTGTCCACATGCCATCGTCAGGCGAGACATCTGGCTCTGCAGTGCCCAAACAAAGCGGGACCTCAGCGCACCCATGGGCCTCGAGCAAATCAAACAAGACCGAAAGGCGGTCGAGATTCCACCCGGCAACTACCCTACTCAGGCAATCCGCATACCCATACAGATCGGCGCGCACAGGCGCCGTGCAGCCTCGGTCCAGAAAACCGATCACACGCTCTGGACTCGAGCAATAGGCCCTGCCAAACCGATACCCCTCGAGCCATTCACGCGCATCATCCAGGTATTCCTCGCGCCCAGCATGATTCAATAGAGCCTCGACCTCGGCATCCGAAAAACCGAAACATCGGTCACACCACGCCGACAGCGGCGTCGTCAGACAATACGAGCAGCCGCGCGAAGAAAGCGCCACTTCGGCAGGACTGGGACGCTCCCCCATCAGACACGTCAGCCGCAACGAATCACGCGCAGTGGCAATGGCGTCGAACAACACACGGTCAAGTAGTTCTGCCGGATCGGCGTCGGAAGCGTCCCTCGCGCTCGCACGGCGAGACCACGCCGCATCGTACCCATCAACGAGCAATACAACCTGCTCATCGCAGGCAATCTCCAGCAGCTCTATGAGCACACCGAGCACCGAGTCAACCTCGTCCGCGCTCGCCACGCCACGCGCGACACGTTCGATGTGACGCACCTTATCTCGAGCTAAATCCGGAGCCTCCAAGAGCGCCAACAAGCGAGCGCACTCGCCCGAAAGGGCATCGCGCACGACGCCGGCAACAGCGGGGCCACACCTCGCAGCGCCAGAAAAGTCCAGCGATATCACCGGATAGCAAGCATACTCATCCCGATAGCGCCCGCCGTTCGCATCCCAAATCTGAGCATCGGCAAACGAGATCCGACCGGCGCGACCGACCGCCGGACGCTCCAGAAAAGCCCTGAGCATCGACAAGTTCATGCTCTTGCCAAAACCCTCGGGTCGACAGCACACCACAACGGACGCGTCGCAGTCCAACACATCAGCAATAAACATGGTCTTGTCAACCAGCATGCAGCAACCAAGAGCCTCCGCATAGTCGTGCATGCCAATGGGCAAAACCGCATCGTCGGCACAGCCGATCAAGCGCACGCCAAAGCCAGCAGCACAATCAACATTTGCCTGTTCAGACACCAAAACGTTCCCCCTAAATCGCAGCACGATGCCAATTGTAATGACCGCATCGCATGTACCGATGACGCCGCGCAAACATATCGGGCAACGGTAGCAACAAGAGGTGTGAGGGGGCACAACTAATCGTTGCACAACAAAACGGGGCCCGACGCATTCGCACCGGACCCCGTCCCAACTCTTTAGTTATCTAGCAACCAAGAGGCTACTCCTCCGAGCCGTCCTCCCCAGAAGCTTTCTTCTGCTGATCGAGCTTATGCTTACCACTTACGATAGACGTAGCGCCCAGTGTGGCCAAGCTCGCGCTGGCAAGGCTCGCCATCACAATCAGATCGCCCGTCTTGGGCATATTGCCGCCAGATGACTTGGTTGTGGTGGTCGTCGTGGTCGTAGTGGTCACCGTTTTGGAGTCATTTTGCTCCTGAACCTGGTTGTCAGCACCGCTCTTGTCGTCGTCTTCGGACTGTTTCTTTTCGCCCTCGGTCTTGCTCTCGTCCTTCTTCTGAGCGGACTTGTCGCCCTTCTCATCAGAGCTAGGACCCTTATCGGATTCAGCCTTCTCGGAAGCCTTGTCCTTTGAGTCGCCCTTTGCGGCCTCGGTCTTTTCCATGGAAACCTGATCAGAGTTGTCCTTGTTCTGAGTCGAGCCATTATTGACGCCAGCCATCAGCGAAGAGCCCAACGTAGAACCAAGCTGCACGGAGAAAGAAGGCTTCTTGTCCGGCGAAGCAACGGGAGCGTCCGGCGCCTTATTCGAGTCGTCCTTGGAAGCATCGGAATCAGGGGTTGCGTCAGAGCCGAAGCCGTTGTTAGAGCCGGTGCCAACGGACGAATCGCTCGAACCAGTGGAAGAATCAGAGGAACCAGCGTCGGTCGAACCAGAGGCGGCGCTGTCCGTATTGCCGGCAGAGCTTGAAGACGAATCGCCCGCAGCAGAGCCGTTCAAATCGGAGCCGTTCGAGGTAGAGCCGTCGTTGGTAGTGCCACCAGCAGAGCCATTACCGTCAGCATCGGTCGAGGGCGCATCCATCCTGTCATCGTTAGCATCGTCACTCGAGTCGTCATTCGAATCAGGTGTCGGCGAGGGCGCCGGTGTGGGCTCGGGCTGCACGGGCGTCGCAGCGGCTGCCTCGTCCTCAGCGATATAAACCAAGCAGTCCTTTAGCTCGTTGCGGTAGCGGTTCTTCCAGCCCTCATGATACTGGGGCTGGCTCGAATACTTGGTCGCCACGTTATTGACCACGCTGTTGGAGAGCGCCGTCACAAACTCGCGGTCGGACATATCGTTGGAAAGATTCGCCCAGCGGAAGAAGTCTCTGCAGCCACCGGTACCGCACATGTTGGTGATGCTCCACACCATGCCCTTGACGCAATCGGCGCGGCCCGAAATATCAATGGCCAGGCCGCTCTTGAGCCACGCCTCGGTCACCGCATAGTACGAGTTGTACGCATAGGCATCTTGAAGTGCTGAGAACTCAACAGGATCGGTGTTGTACGCACCTTGAAAGGCATCCTGAGCGATATGGCCCAACTCGGTGAGCTGACCGTTCTCGTACATGGCATTGCTCGTGTTGGAAATCTCGCTGCCGCGATCAATCGCATCCTTGAGCATGCAGTATTTTTCGGGGTTGTAGTTGTAGGCCTGCTTCATAAACGGGATGAGCGACCAACGACGGTCGAACTGGTAATAGCCCAGCGCGTTATAACCGTCGCCATACGAAAAGCCCTGGCTGTAATTACCATGGCTCTCGTACTTGGTAAAGTACTTCATCTCGGGAGTCACGTTGACAAACGAAACGCCCTGGACCGACCTCAGCACGCCCGAGAAAGACTGCTGGGTGTAGAGACCTTTGTCGATATCGGTGGCATCCGAGGCAACGCCCGGCGTGGGCCCCTCGGCAGCGGCGGGTGCCGGCGCGGAAACGGCGCCAAACGAAAGCGCCAGCGTCAGGCCCGCGACAATAGCAGAATGCTTGGGCTGCATAAGATCCTCCCTGCATTGGTATAGTTAAAGTGCAGTTTGCAAAGATAGAAATAAGTATTGCAGCTCGCCCGTTGTTGCACAACAACCCCTCGGTAAACGGCAACAACCCTCCGCGAAATCTTAAGGAATTAGACAAACTGGTCGTCGGGCGCCAACAGAAGCTCGCCGTAACGTTTCGTCAGCCCGTCTCTCAACTGACAGAAAGCGGGAATATAGACGTTCAAGATGCGCTGAATCAAATCTTGAGCGAGCTTGTTGTCGTAGATATGGACGTTCGTATTGCGGTCTCTGAGCATATCCAGCCAGGCTGCCTCATCAATAAAGTCGTAGAATCGGTAGGACTCCTTCAAGATGGCACGAGGAGACCCCGACGCGGCAAGCGTGGCGCCCTCATACTCGAGCAGACGCTTAAGGAGCTTCCAGCTCAGTTCAAATTGAAGATTGAACTTATTAATCAATCCACTCTGAACAAAATCATTGTTGAGATCCTGATTGGGCGCATCCTCAAGATTCGCCAAGGCGCTAACAAAGTTCTCATATTTTTTCATACAGAATCACACCATCCTTGGCAATCTCATCGAGCAATTGCTGCGATAGGGACTCGTCGAGATTGACGACATCTACATCTAAAAGAGTATCAAGATGTTCCTCGATCAAATATGAGAAACGGCCGAAATCCCGGCAACCTGCTACGGCGATGTCAATATCGCTCTTGGGCAAGTTGTCGCCTCGAGCACGAGAACCAAACAACACGACCTTCTCGGCGTCACATTCCCGAGCAAAAACTTCGATTTGCTTGTACACCTTGTCGAGAGATGCCATTTGCACCCCTACAGCTTAATGTCAAAGTTGATTTCGGGGACGGCGGCCAGGTCGGCCAACGTCACGCCGTCGACGTACTTTTCGATCACGTCGTCCAGGCCGCGCCAGAACTTGACGGTCGAGCACAAATCGCTGCGGGTGCAGCTGTTGTCGATGCCGTCGCACGCCACGGGCGCCGTGCTGCCCTCGACGGCGCGCAGGATGTCGCCGGCACGCACCTCGGCTGGATCCTTGGCCATCATGTAGCCGCCGCCCTTGCCGCGCACGCTCTTAAGCAGGCCCGCCTTCATAAGCGGACGAACCAGC
>JAIHTM010000355.1 GCA_022713905.1 Collinsella sp. | reverse complement strand
CTTATGGCCCGTTCGTCTAGCGGTTTAGGACGCCGCCCTCTCAAGGCGGAGATCACCAGTTCGAATCTGGTACGGGCTACCACGCATCTGATACCCGGACTTCCTATGGAAGGCCGGGTTTTTTTATTTTCAAACAACCGTCTGCAATTCCCGTTTGAACCAGAGCTTTGCGTTCTGCCTATGGCCCTTACGGGTACAATATCCAAGATATTTTGACTGTTAGAAGGAGTCTCATGACGGAGTCCTCTCAGCATACGTCTAAGCCCCAGGTCGAGGTTGAGGCCTCGGGCGGAGATGACAATAAGAGCGCACGCCGCGGCGCCATCTTTATCGGCGTCGTGCTGGTAGGTTATATCGTCTATCTGGTGGTAACCGGGCAGATGGGGCAGTTCTGGGCCGCTATGTCGAGCGTCCAGGCGTCATGGCTCGTTGTCGCGTGTCTTTGCATGTTCATGTACCTGTTCTTTGGCATTGTGGCCTATGCGATCGCCGTCTGGCTCGATCCCAATTCGCCCGTCGGCATCCGCGACCTGATCTCGGTCGAGGCGAGTGGCATCTTCTTTGGTAACCTGACGCCCATGATGATGGGCTCCACCCCGGCTCAAATCTATCGCCTGACCAAGGCCGGCCAAAACGTGGGCGAGGCCGGCGCCACGCAATTCACGCGTTTTATCGTGTACCAGTTTGGCCTCGTTGCCTGGGGCGCTATCCTACTGCTTGCTCGCATGCCGTTTTTTGCCGAGCGCTATGGCGACATGACGTTGCTGTGCGTCTTTAGCTTTGGTGGGCACTGCTGCATCTTGCTGGGCATCTTCGCCGTCGCGCTCATGCCTAAGACCGTCACGCGCGTCGCCCATTGCATCATCAATTGGCTCGAGCGCATTGGTGTCTCGGCCACTAAGATCGAGAGTTGGCGCACGTTTGTCGATGGCGAGATCTACTCCTTCTCCGAGAAGTTCAAGCTTTCGGCCGGACATTTTTCTTCCATGCTGCTCACCGTGTTTATCACCATGCTGCAGCTCGCGTTTTTCTATCTGGTTCCGTATTTCCTGATGCTTGCTTTTGGCCACCACGAGGTCGACTTTTTCTCGGTCATGGCCGCGAGCGCCTTTGTCCAGCTGTTAAGCTCTGCGGTTCCCTTGCCCGGTGGAACTGGTGGCGCTGAGGGCGGCTTTGCATTGTTCTTGGGTCATTTCTTCGGTTCGGCTTCGACCGCCGGCTATCTGCTGTGGCGTCTCATTACGTTTATTGCGCCTACCATTTTGGCTGCGCCCCTGCTGGGACTTAAGAGCGCCCACAACGAGAGCATCCATGCGCGCTGGGATCGCGTGATGCGCAAGCTCGGCCGCACGCCTCAGACGCCCTCTGCGCCCACTAAGCCGCACCCCACGAATGTTGTTACCGTTGATCCCAAGAAGCACGCTCAGAAGGCTTCTGGGACCGCTAAGCCGGCTCATAAGGCCTATGTGCGTCAGACAGGAGACGGTATTCGCGTATCTCCGTCGGCACTCAATAAGAAGAAGCACCCTAAGTCGCAGTAGGGCAGTCGTGCGTTCTTCATGATGCGGGGCATATTTGTGCTGTATGGGGGATAATCCTCTTACGTAGATTATCTCTCATCTGTTGATGAATGCTTGCATATCGAAGGGACACGCCCATGGCAACCAGCAAACCGCGTCTTGATCGCCGCATCGTTCGCAGCCGTAATGCCATCCTTTCGGCTTTCGAGCGCCTGCTCATGGAAAAGCCGCTGGCAGACATTACGGTGAGTGCCATCGCGCGCGAGGCCAATGTCGACCGCAAGACCTTTTACGTTCACTTTGGTACGGTTGACGGC
>JAIHTM010000354.1 GCA_022713905.1 Collinsella sp. | reverse complement strand
CTTCCATGACCTCCAACTCGTCAGCCGTATCGGCAAGCAGCAGATCGCGCAGCGCCGGCGGCAGCGTGCGATGGTCATCACGCGGACGAGCATGAACCTCCGCAGGCTCAATCGTCGCCGGAGCTGTTGACTCATACGCCTCAAGCACACGCTTGCACGGCATATCGTCCATGTCCATGCTCTCAAGATCTTTGGCGACAGGCACGCAATCGGCCAGATAGGCCGCGCGCCCAAAGAAATACGTTGCAACAACGCGCTCGCCCTGCTCACCGTCGGGAACAGCAATCTGCACATAGCAGCGCGTGATGCAGGTGCCCGCGGCAAAACACGCTGCCGCAAGCGTGAGTGCCACGCGCGCATCGTGCTCCGCGGCCCAGATCGCACGCGTATCCTCGTCCAGCTCGCGCCAGGCGTCATCTTGAGCGTCGTATTCACGTTGCGGCATGGCATCAACGACAGACTGCCCAAACCGAACGAGCATAATCCCCTCGGCAACGTTTGCCCGATAGGTATAGTCGAGCCGCGTGACCACGTTGAGCGCCTCAACGATTCGCGCAAAACGCGTGCGCACGTCCCACTCGCCGCCCGGCTGGCACGAAACCGTTCCCGGCTTGGCCCACGGGTTATCGCTCGAAGCCGTATCGAGCAGTCGGGGAACATCGTTGGTCGTCTTGGCGATATGCCACGCATCAAAGAGCGCGCAGCCCTCAAGGCTCGGCGAGGATGCCGCAGGGACCAATCCGGCCCCGATGCGCTCAAGGATGCCGGAGAGGCGGTTGAGACGGCACTCGATGGCAAGCAGCATGTCAATCTCGTCCTGGTCCAACAGGCTACGATCAAAATTGAGATAGAAAATCTTTGAGCGATCAATGCGAGCCAGGCTCATCTCGGACTTGGCAGCGATGGTGCGCAGGCGGGGCAAGTCAATTTCGCTCATAAGGGCGGCGGCATAGCGCTCGATACCGCTCGGATTCTCGGCATGGTCAACGCGGTAGAGCAGCGTCTCGATAGCGTCAGGTAGCGGTGCCGTGTTAAAGCCCAAAAACACCTCGACCGGCTCGGACAACTTTACGAGCTTGATCTTGTCGACAACGTTTTGCATACCCTCGTCGAGTCCGCCGGCGTCCGCCGTGTTCACAATAGCGCTTTCGGAGTTGGCAAATATCACGTAACGCAAGAACATCGAGGCCATGAACTCGCCGTAAGGAAGGGCGCGGGTCGAATTCCATGTCTCGTGGTCGGACTGCTCGCGCATGGGGCCTTCGGGAGAGCCGGCAATTTGCGCACACGCGCGCATTGCACCGTTGGCTTCCCTTACCATGATCTCACCAATACCGGAATCCGACTCGTCAAGGACCAGTTCCATGTCGGGATCGTTGGGCAGCGGAGCCTCGCTGACGGGGCGGTCCACCTTGTACACCTCACCCGAAACGCTTACGTAGCCCAAAAGCGACACATGACTTTTGCCAACGAATTCGACGACATAACAAGATTCATGCTGATCCTCGCCAAAGAGTTTCCAGACCACGCCATATGAGCGTCCCGCAGGCTGCTCGGGCATCGCCGGAAAGCGCTTCTTAGAATCGAGAAACCTGAGCTTGTATGTCGGACGCTCTGCCACGAAATATCACCCTGATCGGTCGTTTGAAGAAGGAGTGGTCGCGAATAAGTCGCGACATCTACTCGGAATCTTACACGAGTCGACAGGAAATCGTCCCTTTGGACGAAAGCACTCAAGCTGGCGCAAAAGAAAAGCCCCCGTTGCCGGGAGCTTTAATCTCAAATGGTGCGGCGTATAGGATTCGAACCTATGACGTTCTGATTCGTAGTCAGACCCTCTATCC
>JAIHTM010000035.1 GCA_022713905.1 Collinsella sp. | reverse complement strand
TCGAGATGAGGGTCAAGATGCCGGCGCCCGACGGGGAGACGGCGAGTTAGCCGGCAGGTCGGCATGTCAATCCTGGTCTAACAGAGCCAAAGAGAATCTGAGAACCGGCGCTCGACATTATGTCGATCGATAGGAGGCGCTATGGACGCTAAGCAGCTCGAAAAGATGATGGGGTTTGCTCCCGGAGAGTTGAAGAAAGCCGCGGAAGCCTACGAAAAAGATGAGTGGCCGAAAGGTCGCACCATCAAGTTGGGAAGGCCACCAATCTCCGATGAGCCGAGCGTCGTTATATCAGCACGTGTGGGCGAATCGATTCTTGAGGCGTTTGACGAAAAAGCCAAACGCCATGGGCAAACACGCACGGAGCGGCTCAGAGAGCTCATTACACTTGATGCACTGATTGCCTAGGCCCTCTCCCCCGTCGGACCCAAACATGTACACCAGCATCCAAAGTCGACATTTTTCGACATCTTTGGATGCTGGTGTACAGCTTTTTGCTACATAGTCGTTGGGGACGTCCTTAAATGACCAGTCGTTAAAGAACGCTCCCGATCACTAGTTAGCCGTGGAAGCGAGCTGTGGGTGCAAGCGGCTGTTCGCGAAAGACGCGCTCGACGGCAGCGCGGTATTCGTCGACCTTTTTGGTCTTGCGTACGATCTTGTGGACGGTAGCGGGATCAGCAAAAGCGCACTTGGCGTAGAACCACCACTCCTTCATGCGGAAGACCGCATTGCCGCCAATCTCTTCTGCATATGCCGCAAACAGCGTGTCGTGGAAGCGCTGCAGCTCAGCAGCCGTTGCAGCAGGGCCGCCCTTGACCATGCGAGCCAGAGCGGGGTTCGCGAGCAGGCCACGCCCCAACATCACATGGCGCGTGCCGGGATAGGCCTCCACCAGCGCGTCCATATCCTCAAGATCAAAAATGTCACCGTTATAGGCCACGGGGAACGGCGCACGCTCCAGCGTCTCGCCATAAAACTCTTTGCGCGGCGAACCCGTATAGCGGTCCTTTTGCACGCGCGGATGCACAATGAGCTCTGCCAACGGCATGCGACAGTACAGTTCGAGCACGCGCTCGTATTCGTCGTCATTCTCCAGCCCCAGCCTGGTCTTTACCGACACCGGCAACGGCGACCGCTCGCACACATCGCTTAAGAACGCCTCGAGCTCGTCGAGATTGCGCAAGAAACCCGAGCCCTTGCCCTTGGCGACAACCGTTCCCGAAGGGCAACCCAGGTTGAGATTGACCTCGCGGTAGCCCATGTCGGCGAGCACCTGTGCCGCCCACACAAACTCATCCGCGTTCTTGGACATCAGCTGAGGCACCACGTTGAGCCCCTGGTTATTGGCAGGATCGATCTCCTTAAACGCCTTGCCGCCAAAGCGGTTTCCCACCCGCGGCGGCGGCAAAAACGGCGTGTAATAGCAATCGAGCGCACCGAAGCACTCCGCATGCACGCGACGGAACACATGCCCGGTAATCCCCTCCATGGGGGCCAGCGAAAGGATCATCTACTCTTCTCTCATATCAACGAATCTGACCAAGGGGCCGTCCCTTTGTCACATTCCATTCAAACGGTTCAGGAACTCTTCGCAGGCGTGGGAGCGCAGGCGATATTTTTTCCACACCAGGTACGACGCGATGGTAAGCGGCGGCTCAAACGGGATAAAACGCAGGTCGCTGCATTCATCCACCTGGAGCAGGCCGCCAATGCCAACGGCACATGCAGCGCCCGAACGTACCAGATGCGATGCGTTGCCGATCAAGTCGAAATGCCCCACAACGTTGAGGTCATCGATGGTAAGGGCACCGTTGGACCACGCCGTTAGATCCAGCGCCCGATTCGACGTGCGCGAACTCAGCAGCAACGGCATCTTCGCAACATCCCCGGGCGTCAGCACGTCCAGGTCACCCCAGGGGCCGCTCGCCGAAACTACCACACCGGCTCGATCCACCTCGGGCATACGAATCCACTCGTATTTCTCGACGTTAACGGGCTCCAGCAGCAGGGCAAAGTCGAGCAGACCGTGCTCCAAGCGCTCCTCAACCGCGTCGGCATTACCGGTGTAAAGCTCAATCGTCACGTCGGGATGGTCTCGATGCAGCTCCGCAAAAGTGTCAAGCACCAACCGCATCGACCTGGTCTCGCCGGCGCCAATGCGGATATTGCCCGCAATGCCAAGCTCCCGATCTGCCAGCTCCGACTCGGTTTGCTCCACCAGCGAGACAATCTCCTCGGCACGCTGGCGCAGGCGCATGCCATCGCTTGTAAGCACGCACGACCGATTGGTGCGCTCAAACAGCTCGATGCCCAGCTCACGTTCCAAGTCAGCGATCTGGCGCGACAGTGTGGGCTGCGTCACATGCAGCGCGTTTGCCGCCTCGGTCATGTTTTCCTCACGCGCCACAGCAAGAAAATAACGCAGCGTTCGCAGCTCCACGGCGCCCCCAATTCGACTAAAAATGTCCTTCGACTAGCCATTCGATTCTTGTATATCCAGCTAGTCGATATAAGCAATATACATCATCGGCGCATCAACGTACGCTAAAGCCATCCCCTCAAGAACAAGGAGAACACCAGGCCGCACAATGGACGAAAAGACAATTGCCAACTTACGCGACGCTGGCTGTAGCGAGGAGCTCATTGAGCAGTACGCCTCTGCTGCCAGCGGCTGCGCGCGCATCTGCCTACTCAAACAGTATCGTCGCGAATTGCTCGACAGCATTCACGCGGAGCAAAAGAAGCTCGAGTGCCTCGACTACCTCATCTACCAGCTGCGCAGCGTCTCAACCGGGTGCTGTTCGCACACATCAAAGGAGTAACCACCATGACCATCAAACAGACCGCGGGCCACGACGCCCTGGGCGAATTCGCCCCGGAGTTCGCGCATCTCAACGATGACATTCTCTTTGGCGAGGTTTGGAGTCGCGAAGACAAGCTGCCGCTCAAGCTGCGCAGCATTGTGACCGTAAGCGCCCTCATCGGCAAAGGCATTACCGATAGCTCGCTCAAGTATCACCTGGCCAGCGCCCGTGCAAACGGAGTCACGCGCGAGGAGATGGCAGAAATCCTCACGCACATCGCCTTTTACGCCGGATGGCCCAACGCCTGGGCGGCCTTCAACATGGCCAAAGAAGTGTATGCCGACGACGCCGACACAAATGACGGCGCCGAGGCCCACGGCGGGTTCTTCGGCCTCGGCGAGCCCAACGATGCCTATGCGCCGTACTTTATCGGCCAGAGCTATCTCAACGCGCTTACCGCCCCGGGCGATTACCTGCCCATCCATAACGTTACCTTTGAGCCGGGCTGCCGCAACAACTGGCACATCCACCACGCGAGCAAGGGCGGCGGACAGGTGCTGATCTGCGTCGATGGTGAGGGCTGGTACCAGGAAGAGGGCAAGCCCGCGCAGCGCCTGCACCCCGGCGATATCGTCGAGATTCCTGCCAACGTCAAGCACTGGCATGGTGCCACCGCCAGCAGCTGGTTTAGCCACCTGGCCTTTGGATTCCCCGGTGAGGATACAAGCAACGAGTGGCTCGAGCCCGTGGACGACGAGCAGTACGGCGCGCTGGGGGCCTAAGCTCGCGGTCTGCCCAAAAGAAACGTGGTCACCCGACACCAGCGACCCTTCCAACCACACTCCGCGCAACGAAGGTGAATACTTTTCCCGAGAAGTGAACGAGTGGAATCGGACCCCCGAAGCATCGGCACTTTTCGAAGGCCATTTCCTGCGGTTTTGTTGCTCAAATCCTGCGGTTTTGACATCCAAAAGTGCGAATGCTCCGGGTGTCCAAAATAGGTCGTTCACTTCTCGGGAAAAGTATTCACCTTCGATTTACCGGTGCTTATAAACAGCAAGGGGCCGCCCAGCAGGCGACCCCCTCGCTCGCTATTCATCCCTCGTCAGCGGCTTCATGCTCCAAAAAACGACGTTCATGATGACGACGATCACCAGCACAGCCGCGTTGGTAACCCAAAAGCCCATGTTAAGGCCCAGCCACTCCGTGGTGCCAAACAAGTCCATCCAAATCTGCGTCCAGTTCATGCGAACGCTCCTTTCTGCGTCAATACCCTGCTACAGCAGCTCGCCATAGCGCTTGACGTAGGCCTTCTTAAGGCTCGTCGCGAGCGCCATGTACAGCAGAATGCACGGGATCAGGAACAAGAAGTACTCGACAGGCAGCGCACCCAGGCCCAGCACGGGACCAAGCGGGCTAAACGGGATCAGCGTAAGCAGCGCGATGCCCGTCATCGTGAGCAACATCACCGGTGCCGAGGCACGGCTCTGGATAAACGGCAGCTTAGGCGTGCGGATCATGTGGATGACCAGCGTCTGGCTCCACATGGACTCAACGAACCAACCGGCCTGGAACAGCGCAATGTAGGCCAACTGCATCTGCTCCAGCGCAGCGCCCGAGTAGACGCTCGCCAGGTCGTTGAACAGCACACCGTGGCTCACAAACAGAGGGCAGAAGACAAAGTACATAAAGATGTAGGTCATGAAGTCGAAGATGGAGCTGGTGGGCCCGATCCAGATCATGAACCTACCGACGCTCGAGGCATCCCAGGTGCGCGGCACGCGCAGGAACTCCTCGTCCACGTTATCCCAGGGAATCGCCAGGCAGCTGCAGTCATAGATCAGGTTTAGCAGAATCAGCTGGATGCTCATCATGGGCAAGAACGGCAGCAAGGCGGATGCGGCAAGCACGCTGAACATGTTGCCGAAGTTGGAGCTTGCGGTCATCTTGATGTACTTGATCATGTTGGCGTAGGTCTTACGCCCCTCGATGATGCCCTCCTCGAGCACCATCAGGTCCTTCTCGAGCAAGATGATGTCGGCCGACTCCTTGGCCACATCAACGGCGGTATCGACCGAGATGCCAATGTCGGACGACTTCATGGCCGAGGCGTCGTTTATGCCGTCACCCATGTAGCCCACGACATGCCCGTTGTCGCGCAGAGCAGAGACGACGCGCGCCTTTTGATCGGGCGTGAGCTTGGCAAAGACTTGCGTCTCCTCGGCGCGACGCGCGAGCTCTGCGTCGTCCATGGCGGCAATATCGCTGCCAAGCAGCATGTTGTTGACCTCGAGCCCCACCTGCTTGCAGATGGTGCGCGTGACCTTCTCGTTATCGCCGGTGAGGATCTTGGTGGCGACACCGTGATTGCGCAGCGCCTCGATGGCATCGGCCGTGGACTCTTTGGGCGGATCCAAAAACGCCAGGTAGCCGATCAGCACCATGTCGCGCTCATCGTCGGCGCTAAAGGCGCCAGCAGGCGAAGGATTAGACTTTTGAGCAATCGCCAGCACGCGAAAACCGTCGTCGTTAAGGTCGGAAACCGTCGCCAAAATGCGCTCGCGCACCTCGTCGTCCAATACATGAACGCCGCCATCAATCTCGGCATGCGAGCACACCGACAGCATCTCCTCGACGGCGCCCTTGGTAACCATCTGCGTCTTCCCGCTGCGATTGCGCACCACGGTCGTAAGGCGGCGGCGCGTAAAGTCGAACGGCACCTCATCGACCTTCTCATATGCCTCGGAAAGATCGGTGAGGCTCGGGTCGTTTTGCTCCTCTTCCTCGGTGCATTTAATGATCGCCAGGTCCATCAGGTTCTTGTAGCCCGTCTGGAAATAGCTGTTGAGGTAGGCATGGCGCAGAACGCGCGAATCCTCTTGACCATCGATGTTCCAGTGATACTCCAGCACCACCTGGTCCTGCGTTAACGTGCCGGTCTTGTCCGTGCACAGCACATCCATCGCGCCAAAGTTCTGAATCGAATTGAGGTTCTTAACGATGGTCTGCTTTTTACTCATGGCAACCGCGCCCTTGGCAAGACACGTGGTGACGATCATAGGCAGCATCTCGGGCGTTAGGCCCACGGCGATGCTGATGGCAAACAGGCCAGCATTGAGCCAATCGCCCTTGGTAACGCCGTTGATCAGAAAGACGAACGGAACCATCACCATCATAAAACGGATGAGCACCCACGAGACGCTGTTGACGCCTTTGGAAAAGCTCGTCTCCACGGCATCCTCGGACAGGCTCGACGCCATGGAGCCGAACAGGGTCTGCTCGCCCACGCTAAAGACGAGCGCCGTCGCACTGCCCGAGATTACGCTGCTGCCCATGAGGGCGATGTTCTCGAACGCCGTTGCCGAATCGGACTCGGCGCAGGTCGCAGGCACTTTCTCGACCGGCTCACTCTCACCCGTCAGGCTGGCCTGGCTCACAAAGAGATCCTTGGCCTCGATGATCCTCACGTCGGCGGGGATCATGTCGCCGGCAGACAGGTGCACGATATCGCCGACCACCACGTCATCGATGGGGATTTCGGTCCTTGGGGCATCCTCGCGGGTAACCGTCACGGTGGTCGTGATCATATCGAGCAGCTTTTCGGCCGCGTTGCCGCTGCGCGCCTCTTGGATGTAGCGTAGCGTGCCCGAGAGCACGACCATCGTGGTGATGATGATCACCGTCAGCGGGTCAAAGTCTTCGGGCGTACTGCCCATCATCGACAGCGCTGGGAACACCATGTCAGTCGTTGCCGAAATGATGGCCAGGAAAAACAGGATCGCCGTGAAGGGATTGACGAACGCGTCCGCAAGCTTGCGGGCAATCGACTTCTTCTCGCCACGCGTGACCACGTTGCGCCCATTGTCCGCCTCGCTGTGCGCGACCTCATCGCGATCAAGGCCACCCAGGTTCGAATCAACCCAGGACATGGCCTCCGTCAGCGGAATGGTCGCCGCATACTGGATGCGACCCTCTGCACGATGCCTCATCAGTTCGTTTTGCGCCTGAACCGCAGACGGCGTATGGCGCATAGTCATCTTCTTCAATTGCCTCGCTCCGTTCTATCGATCGGATGCAGGGCGAATCAGCCGCGCGCCCCATCAAGGTGGACCCGCGCCGGCAACTTCGTCCTGCTCTACTGGTACTGTCACTGCCGCTCACGGTCCTCACCTCTCTTCCGCATCTGCGACTGTCTACAGAATAGAAAAGCCGCAAGACCGAGCACATGGCTAGTTTCTTGCGGCTTTCTTGCGATTTGGCAAGGATTGTCAGAGTGATCATTTGGGTCGATAGGAGTGAAAACCCGAAGCGTCACTCGACCATTTTGTAGCCCACACCCCATACGGTCAGCAGGTAGCGGGGGTTATCCGGCTCGGGCTCGATTTTCTTTCGAATCTTCCGAACAAACGCCATGATGTTGCTGTCGTCGAGCAGGTACTCGTCTTGCCACACGGCTCGGTAGATCTCCTCTTTGCTAAAGACCGTGCCCCGGTTGCTCGCCAAAAAGGCCAGGATGTCGAACTCTTTGGGTGTGAGCGAGACCGGCGCGTCCGACACCTTGACGGCGCGCGAGGCCAGGTCGATCGAAAGCTCACCGATAGCGATGGGCCCAGTGGCGGCACTTGTCTGCGAGCCGGCAACCGCCAACTCGATAGCCGTCAGCCTTCCCGATGCGATATCGGCAAACACGGGGGCAAGTTCGAGGGCGACGGCGCTGCCGGACGAGAACAGTGCGCTGCTAAGCTCGACGGCCTCTGCCGGCGTAATCGCGAT
The DNA here is from genome assembly GCA_022713905.1 of Collinsella sp. Taxonomy (GTDB): domain Bacteria; phylum Actinomycetota; class Coriobacteriia; order Coriobacteriales; family Coriobacteriaceae; genus Collinsella. Next base: position 7,399 of record JAIHTM010000035.1, on the reverse strand, counting down.
GTTGGTTCTGTTGGTACGCATAGAACCGCCCTAGAACAAGCTGCTCGAGCGGGACAGATAAGCCCGCTTGATCGTCGAAGCAACAACAAGATACAGCACGCTCAGCACCGCGACGATGCCCAAATACCATAGGGGCAGCGTGGCGAGCCCAAACAGTTGCGCCACCGGACTGAGCGCAAGAAGCGCCGTGACAACGAGCATGACGACAACCATCACCACGAGCGGTGTGCAAGGGCGATCCCCGTCACGGACACTGCGCGTTCGCAACACCAGGAGCACGAGCGATTCGGTCCATGCGCATTCCAACAGCCAGCCGGCCTGGAAGGTCGCGATAAAGGCCGCCCGACCCGCCGCGTCGAGCGCGGCAAAGGGCGCACCGCAGACGGCGGGGCATACGCCCAAGAACAGAATGGCAAACGTAATGATGTCGAAGGCCGAGCTCGCAAAACCAAAATGAAGCATAAAGCTACCGAGCCCCTTACCCGACCACGCCTTGGGGCGAGCGATTTCCACGTCATCGACGTTGTCCCACGAAAGTGCGAGGCACGTGGCGTCGTAGCACAAATTGAGTAGGAGCAGCTGAGCGGCGGTCGCCGGCAAAAACGGCAGGAAAATGCTCGAAGCGGCAACCGAGCAGATGTTACCAAAGTTGGAACTTGATGCGATACGAATGTACTTGGAGGCGTTGGCAAACGAGGCCCTGCCTTCGCTGACGCCCTCGGCAACCACACCCAGGTCGTGCTCGAGCAGCACCAGGTCGGCGACCTTCTTGGATTCGGCCGCCGCCGAGTCCACCACGATGCCGACATCCGCCGACGTAAGCGCCGGCACGTCGTTCACACCGTCGCCGATATAGCCGACGGTGTGACCGGAAAGACGAATCAGGCTGACAATCTGTGCCTTTTGCGCTGGCGTGAGCTCGGCGAACACGCGGGTGCGCCCCACTTGAACGAGCGCCTCGGATTCCGTCATCCCCTCGAGCATGCCGCCGGTGATGACGTTATCGGCAGGTATGCCCAAGCGCGAGCACGTTGACCGAGCGACCGAAGCCGAGTCGCCGGTGAGCACGCGCACCTCGACGGAAAGCTCAGACAGGGCTTGTACGGCAGCACGAGCACTCGCCTTGGGCCGATCGAAAAGGCCCAAAAAGCCGCACAGCACCAGGTCATCCCAATCCGCCGACGTCGTGCTATAGGCGACGGCGAGCACCTTGATGCCATCGGCGCGCATATCCTCGGCAACCTCGTAGGCACTCCGGCGGCCATCGGCATCCATGGGCACCAGCTCGCCTTTAAAGTTGGCCCAAGCGCAGCGCGCGCACACGCTTTCGACCTCGCCCTTTACGATGGTCAGATGATTGTCGGGGCGAACCTGCAGCCCCAAGCAGCCAAGCGCCCCAGGCGTGGCGTCGAGCTTGACGCCCGAAGCCTTGGTGACGTGGTCGAAAGGATCAGAGGCATGCAGTGTAAAGGCGCGGCCAAGGTCTTTGGCGGCAAGGTGCAGCTCGGGTACTGCGCATGCCTCTGCAATGGCCCGATTGAGCTGGTTGGCAGCGGCCCCCTGGCTCGTGCTCTCCAGATACGCCAGGTTGAGCGTCTGCTCGCTTTCGTTGCCCAGGATATCGGTGTAGTACTCGAGCACCGCGGCATCCTCGGTCAGCGTGCCCGTCTTGTCAACGCACACCACGTCCATGGAGCCCAGCGACTCCATAGCATCGACGTTCTTAACGATGACCTGCTTGCTTTTAAGGCGGTGCGCGCTGCCCGACAAGCAGACGCTCGTGACGACCGGCAGCATTTCGGGCACCAGGCCAACGGCCGTACCCAGGGCGAACAGCAGCGCTTGCGTCCAGTCGCCCAGCACAAACCCTCGAATCATAATGACAAACGGCAGCACGATGAGCATGCACCTTACCAGGGCGGCACAGATGCTCTTGGCACCGGTGCCAAACTGCGTACCCATTCGAGCGCGCCGGCGCAAAACGGGCTGCTCATCGGCAATGCGGGTGAGGACGGTTGCCGACGCCTTGCCGTCGACAATGGTCGTCCCCGCACGAACGGTCTCCCCTTCCCGTTTGACGGTCTGGCCGCTCTCGCCCGTAAGCGACGATTCAGAGACAAGGATGTGCTCGCCCTCGGCAAGAACTGCATCGACCGGGCAGAGCATGCCGGCATACAGACGGACGACGTCGCCGGGCATAAGCCGATCCGCGTCGACCTGAGCCCAGCATGCATCGACACGCTTCCAAACAGCAGTATGGTTCGCCTTAAACATGTGGCGGTCAAAGCTACGCTTGGCCTCGTTTTCGTAAAACAGGCGCACCAGGCCGCCTACCAGCCACATCAAAAACAGGACGGCAGGCGCAAATACGCCGGTCTGGCCCTCCGCCTGCGGCAGGACATCAACCAAAAAGGCCAGCCCGGCAAGCGCAAGCAGCAGCGATGAAAACGGATTGAAGAACGATTTTCTTATCATCGAAGCCTCTTTCTAGCATTGCTTCGATTGTATCCAAGGTCACGTGTCAGTAACTCCGCCCCAACCCTTGCGACTTCCTTGCTTTTGGCCGCCATGCACGGATAGCAGAAGCCCTCCGCTCACGTATACTCAAGAGCACGCACGCCGTCGACGAAGTACGATGAGAGCCGAGGGGTCATGCAACAGCTCACCGAACAAGAAAAGAAGCGTATCCAGCGGTACTGTATGTATCCCAAAATCGCAGCGACCGCGCTCGTCATGTCATTCATATCGTGCCTGCTCATGCTGCCGCTCCAGATGATCAACGATATCGCGTTTCACCACAAAGAGTTCCAGCCAGCGGGAATATATACCGCTATCGCGCTCACCGCAATCGAGCTCGCCATCTTTTGCTACTGTGCGCTCGCCCCACGTTTTGGCATGCAGGGCAAACAATGGAAAGAACTGCAGAGCCGACTCAGAGTAGCTCAGGACAACAAAGATCGCTCCGCCGAGGTTGCCGGCGTGCTCGCCGCGCAAGCTGCCGGCCGCCTTCTCAAGAACAGCGATAACGATGTCGCGCGCAACCTGGGCGGCGCCGCAGAGATTGCCGGCGCCGTTGGAGCAGTTGCCACAGCGGCCGACGTTCTCGCCGAGACCTCGAGCAACGCCGAAGCCATGGCAAACGCGTACGGCGTGACAATTCCGAGCGTCAAGAGGCAGATTATCGCCCTCATCGTCGTACCCGTCATTGTGCTGCTTGGCGCCTATATCCCACAATATGTCCAGGGAAGCAGCGAACTCCAGGCAAGAAAAGCCGCTGCCGCCGAACAGCTCGCCATTGCACAGGATGCCCTAGAGCCCGTATGCGAACGCATCGCGGCAGACGACCCATACGAGTTGTATCACGACTACGGCTACCGCATTATCGGCTATTTACGCGACAACGACCTTGGCTCTCAAGCAGCCTATGTCTACCTTTCTTTTGATGCTGACGGCATGCTCACGAGCGTCGATTACACCAGTCAAATCGACCCCGCGGCAAGCCTTGAAGATAACCTCGCGCGCGTCGAACAGGATATTGCAACGCTCTGTGCCCCGCTCAACGGGCTGGATATCTCTGTTGCCACGCCGGGCCTGCTTACGTCATGCAACCTGTCGGATGAGTTTAAGCAGGCATTTTTGGCCGGTTCCCTTTATGAAGAGATCAGCATCAAAACGGAGGATGACTCAATCAAGTCGTACTACACCTTTGGCACCGATCCGGAGAAAGAGTTCGACGAATATTCGCAGCCAGACATCAGCCTCATGCTCTCCGCCAAGAAAAGCTAGGGTCTTACACTCCGGTTGCCACACGCAAACAGCGCCATCATATCGAAGGTGAATACTTTTCCCGAGAAGTGAACGAGTGAAATCGGACCCCCGAAGCATCGACACTTTTCGAAGGCCATTTCCTGCGGTTTTGTCGCTCAAATCCTGCGGTTTTGGCGTCGAAAAATGCGGATGCTCTGGGGGTCCAAATTAGGTCGTTCACTTCTCGGGAAAAGTATTCACCTTTGATTTCACAAGCCACCCAATGCGACAAAGGACTCTCCCTTTGCCACACTATTCGGAGCGCAGGGCCTCCACAGGGTCCTTCTTGGACGCGCTGCGGGCCGGCAGCAGGCCGGCAACGACCGTCAGCAGCACCGAAATCGCGATAAGCGCCAACGCATCTTGCACGGGCAGGCTCATTAGATTGGGAACCTGTTTGCTCGCAAGCGCCCAAGCATTCACCGGGAAGCTCACGAGCACCACGACGACAACAGCAAAGACGCCGGCAATGAGGCCCTCGATAAAGGTCTCGGCGTTGAACACGTTGGCCACGTTGCGCTTCGATGCGCCAATCGCGCGCAGAATGCCAATCTCCTTTTTGCGCTCCAGCACGCTGATGTACGTGATGATGCCAATCATGATGGAGCTCACCACCAGGCTGATGCTCACAAACGCGATAAGCACCAAACTGATGGTGTTCACAATATCGGTCACCGAGCCCATGATGATGCCCATATAGTCGGTGTACGAGATTGCCTGCTCGTCGTGTCCGGCGGCTTTGACCTGCTTGTTGTACGCATCGATATGGTCGAGCACACGCTCCTTGGCCTCAAAGTCGCGCGGGAAAATCTTGACGGAAATGGGATCGGCCTCGTCCGCATAGCCCAGCGTGGTCAGGTTGTTGTCGTAGGTGAGCTTCGACGCCTTCGCATAGCTCATCATGAGCGAGCTCAGATCCTCGGCGTCCATGTTGAAGTGGATGGCACGGGCAAACGCGCTCGCATCCACGCGCATGGCGCTCGCCAGGTTGGCAAAACTCGACGACATCTGCGTCGCCATCTGATTCATAAGCCCCGCCGCTCCCGCTTTGAGCTGGGAAGACACTGTTGATACAATCTGGTTGCTGAGCGATTGCACCACTTGGTCCATAGCCTGCTGCAAATAGGGCGCAAGCTGTTTTTGTACGTAGTCGGTCATAGCCTGCTGCAGTCGCTCCGCCAGTGCGTCTCCGCCCAGCGCTTTGAGCTGCGCCAAGCATTGCTGCGCCGCAGCATCGTTCTCAAGATACGCCGAGAACGCAGCAGCGAGCTTCGATGCATCCTTAAGGTCCTCGGGCGTCAGCGCCTTAAACTGATTGGACTGCATAAAGCCAACAAACAGCCGGTTGGCAAGCGTGCCCACCTGCTGCATCTGCTCGGGCGTGAGTTCCAAGCCATCAAAGACACCCGAGAAATCGGGGGTCGGTGCCTTGGCCATGATGTCGCTGAAGTCGATGTCCTTGCCCACGCCCGAAAGGTCGATATCCAAGCCCGACAAATCGATGCCCGAAAGATCCATGCCACCGGCCGTACCCGAGAGTGCAGACGTATCGAACGAGAACGCGCTCTTGAGCGCCGCCTCGTCAACGCTGAACATGCTGCCCAGGTCCACGCCCTGCTTGGCCTCGCCTTGCAGCTCGTCGAACGTTTTGCCGGTAAAGACATCCGTCTCGGGATGAGCAAGCTGTTCCTGAACGATCTGCGAATCGGCAGCGCGCTCCATAAGTTGGCGAGTCAGCGCGTGCGTGTAGGCAATACCCGGAGACAACGCACTGGCATTGGCAGTCTCGTTGGGACGCACCACGCCCACAATGCGCACGTCGATACCGTCGGCAACCTTGGCTGCCATAAAGTCGGTGTCGCCAGACATATCGGTCCACATACCGGTCTCTTCGTTTTTGCGATACGCATCGGCCGGCGACAACACCTTAAACGTCGTAGACAGCGCATCGTCGTAGGTAAAGTCGGCGGCGGTCTCGGGCGTTTCGACCTCGCCATCGGCCGTCATGGCGCTGTTGACCAGGTCGTTGAGCTCATTGATATCCAGCGCGCCGATGCTATAGAGCGTATAGTCGCCCACCGTGCCACGGCTCGAAAGCACCATCACGGCCTCGTTGGCAGACGTAGGCCAATGACCGGCGACGACGTCGTACTGGCTGTCGAGCAGGCTCTGGTCGTCAATCATCTCGTTGAAGACCGAGGTTCCCATGGACTCCATGCTCACCGTTGCCGCCGAGCTCGCGCCGCCGCTCATGGCCTCGGTCATGGCATTGGGCACCAGACGCACGGGCTTCTCGTCGCCCTTGCCCGCGCGATAGACAACCGGCGTTACGCCATAGCCGTACTGAATAGCGTTGACCTCTTTGTCGATGCCGTCGCCACCGGCATCGAGCCATGCCTTGAAGCTCGTCATATCGTTGGACTTAACGCTCGCAAACATATCCTTTACGGCCGTGACCACGGGAATCTTATCGGTTCCCTGAGCCTTGCCGTCGGCGCCACCGTCTGACGAACCCTCGTTTTTGGACGCATCGTCATCCGCGGCCCCCTGTCCGCCCATCATGGACGACAGGTCATAATCCTGCTTGGAAATGGTAAGCGGATAGCTCGAGAGCGTATCCTCCTCGACCTTTTTGATGTAGTTGTTCACGCCGTTGGAGAGCGCCAAAATCGCCGCGATGCCGATAATGCCAATCGAGCCCGCAAAGGCCGTCATAGCCGTACGGCCCTTCTTAGTCATGAGGTTTCGGGCAGAAAGGCCCAGCGCCGTCACAAAGCTCATCGAGGTTTTGCGCGTAGGCTTCGCCTCGCGACGCGCGGCTTTGGCAACATCAAAGGGGTCGGAATCGTCGGTGATCTTGCCGTCTGCCAGGTTAACAATGCGCGTAGCGTACTTGTACGCCAGCTCGGGATTGTGCGTAACCATGATGACCAGGCGGTCGCGCGCAACCTCCTTGAGCAAGTCCATGACCTGCACGGACGTCGTCGAGTCCAGGGCGCCGGTCGGCTCGTCTGCCAACACGATCTCGGGATCGTTGATCAGGGCACGGGCAATGGCCACGCGCTGCATCTGTCCGCCCGAAAGCTGGCTCGGGCGCTTGTTCACATGCTCGCCCAGGCCAACCGCCTCAAGCGCCTCGCGCGCACGCTGTCGGCGCTCGGCATGGCCCACACCCGTAAGCGTAAGCGCCAGCTCCACGTTTTCCAAGATGGTCTGATGCGGAATGAGGTTATAGCTCTGGAATACAAAGCCGATGCGGTTGTTTCGGTAGGCGTCCCAATCGCGGTCGCGGAAGTCCTTGGTCGAAATACCGTCGATGAGCAAATCGCCCGAGTCAAAATGATCCAGTCCGCCGATGACGTTGAGCATCGTAGTTTTGCCCGAGCCCGAAGGGCCCAGAATGGCCACGAACTCGTTGTCGCGAAAGGCCAAGCTCACGCTATCGAGCGCCACCTGCGTAAACGACTGCGTGACGTACCTTTTGCAAATATCTTTGAGCTCCAGCATGGACGGCAACCTCTCCCGCGCGGGCGCCCTCGCCCGCTCTCCCCCGCCGTTCGTATTCGACGCGTTTGTCCTACTCTATTCCCAT
>JAIHTM010000353.1 GCA_022713905.1 Collinsella sp. | reverse complement strand
CTGTTTGACCGTGTAGCCCATTTTCTCCAAGTCTCCGCCGGTCTTCGCGTAGAGCTCGCCCTTCGGGTCGGTGCAGGCGTAGTTCATGCTGCCCTTGAGGATGTTGGGGATGACGTGCGTGGCGGTCTTGCCCGAACCGGATCCGCCGATCACGGTGGTGTTGAGGTTTCGGCGCGTGGCCGGGGCGTCGAGGCTGAGGCCCTCGGTGGCCGTCATCTGGAGGTTCTGCCTGGTGTCGCCGTCGGTGTATGGGGCCATCTCCCGGCTGGTGGACCAGCGTGCGGAGCCGTATTCCTCGCCTTCTCGCCAGTTGCGTTGGCTTATGCTCCACCGGTAGAGGTGGAACAGGCCGACTGCACACGCGCCGCCCAGTCCGCATAGGAGGCTGGTCCGGTCGAATCCCAGGGCGGTCGGGTGCTGGAGCATGGTCGTCATGCCGTCCATGATTCGTTCCATGCTTTCACCGGCGGCGATGCCGGCCTGGATGCGTGCGGCCGCGAGGTCGGCGATCCAGAATCCCGCGAGGATGGTCAGTGTCTTGATGGCGATTCCTCTTATTCGTTCCATGGTTGTTCCTTTCTATTGTTTTCTTTCGTCGAGGTTCTCGTTGAGTCGGGTCTTGAACCGCTCGTACAGCGTCTTCCTGCTGGTGATCCGCCCTTCGTCCGGGCCGGCTGCCGGGGGTGGGAGGGGCGTGACGATGGTCATGCCGGCCGGGTCGGCGTCGATGCTGAATGGTCGGCCGTCTGCCATGAGCGTGGACATGAGCCGGCCGACGTGACTGTTGATGTCGATCCATTCGCCGGTACCGGTCTTGTCCGGTCTGATGCCGCTGACGGTGGTCCGTGTCATCGCTTCCCGTCCGGCTCGTCGTGGCTGGGGTCGAACGCGAGGCTCGTGGCCTCGATGTCGATGCCGGATCCTTCGTCGCCCGCGCCGCCTTTGACCATGAGGCGGGATCCCTTGTGCGCGTTGTCGCGGATGTTCGCCGAGTGCTCTGCGCCTCTGGCCCGGATGGTGATCTTCGGCGCGTCGCCGTCGGCGTCGGCCAGTGTTTCGAGCAGCCAGTCGTACTGTCCTCCGTGCGGCTGCGGGTCCCTGATGAGAGTGCCTTCGAACCAGATGACGGGCTCCATGGTGGGATGTTCCTCCGTTGTCATGCGTTCCTCCTGTCGTTTGCATAAGGTGAGGGGCGGCGTGCGAAGCCGCGCGCCGCCCCCTGCGGTGGGTGTGGGACTACAGTCCCAGTCCGTGGCGCCTGGGCGCGGGTTGCTCCCGTGCGGGCGCCTGGTGTTCCGGTTCCGGCTGGTCGCGGTCCAGGGCATGGTCCGGCTCGTGCTCCTTCAGCTGGTCGAGCCGGCTCAGCGTCCAGGTTGACAGTTCGTTGTCGTCCGATGCGCGCTCGAGGATCTCCTCGCGGTTGTCCCAGACGATCTGGTCGGCCTGCTGCTGGGTGACGCCCGTCCAGTCGCCCTGCTCGTTGATGAGCATGAGCGGATCTGTCTGCGGGTTCCATCCGCCCATCTTGCGTTTCTCCGCGATGTCCGCGGCGGTGAGGCCGTCGCCGGCGAGCTGGACCGCCTTGTCTGACGGGTAGGTGAGGTATGCGGCGATGTCGTTCTCGGGGTCGTGTGCGTTGACCTCGCCCACGATTCCGTGCAGGATCCCGACCGCGGCCGGGTCGGGGGAATCGTATCGTTCCAGGATGTGTCTCGCGCGCATGCAGGACGCCTTGCGGTGCTGCTCGTAGAGTATGGCCGGGTCCTCCTCGACCTTCGTCACGACGTATCCGGCGTCCTCCCTCGCCTTCATCGCCTGGTCGCGGTCGAAGGCGGTGCTCAGGTATGCGATGTGCCTGTCGGGGTCCCCGGGTTTCCGCCACCGG
>JAIHTM010000034.1 GCA_022713905.1 Collinsella sp. | reverse complement strand
CGCGATACTTTTTGCGCATGAGAATACCGGCGTCTTTTTCCTCGTAGGCCGAGTTGCAGTAGTCATCAAAATACAGGCTGCGAATAGTGTAACCGCCCGCTCGCGCATGCTTGTCCAGCTTGAACACCGGCGCCATGCGACAGGCAAGCGCGGCGTGCTCGCCCTCGTTAATGAGATATTTGAGCTCATGGCGGTAACGCTCCTGCGTGGCACGCACAGGCGGGGCCGCCAAGCGCTCAAGCAGCGCGCTAGCCCTCCTCATACGTGTCCTCCACGACCTTACCGCCGTCTTGCACGTAAAAGCACTTCACGCCGTAGTGCTTGCCGTCGTCGGTCACATAGTAGTCAAACGCATCTTGCGTAAAGTCGTCGGAGTTGGTGGCACGCACGCGCACAAAAAACTGGCCGGTATCGGGCGCATCACAGGTCACCTCGGGAAGCAGCACGTCCTCGGCCTTAAAGACCACATCGCTTATGGCATAGTCGCGCGCAAGCTCTACGGTGTAGCGAATGTCGCGCGCCTCAAAGTCGTAGGACGCATCCCAGTTAATGCGCAGCTTGCCGTTATCGATCTGCGGCACGCCAATGTAGAACGGCATGGGCTTTTTATAGCTCTCGCGAAAGCTCTTATAGTTCTCCTCGATCTCGGACGGAATCGCCGCGGCAATCTGCTCGTATTCGTCCTTGGTCACGGGCAGATGCTCCAGGTCGGGCGCAGCAAAGACAAGCGGCTCCGTGACCTCGCGATAATGCTCGATCATCTTGCTCAGGCGCTCCTCGGTTAAATACGAGCGCAAGTCCTTGACGGCACGGTCGAGTTCGCTGCGGAACGACTTGCTGCGCAACGCGCGGTTAAACAGCACGTTGCCCCAGTAGTTGCTTGCGCCGCGCTCCCAGCTCGCGTAGTCCGAAAACCCCTTCAGGCTCAGCTCAAGCTTACGCAGCATGCCATCGTTGTCCCAATCCAAAAAGTACCAGGTATTTGAGTTGAGCGGGCTGTACAGATAGCAGTTGCGGTTCTGCGTATCGCAGTTGCCCGTCAGGATCTGAAACGCCATCCAATAGACCAGGTTCTCGGTATCAAAGTAGGTGTCGAGAACGTCATCGATCTTTTGCGATTCGTCGTTGAGCGCATCGAGCATCTCGATGAGCTTGGTGTGGTCCGTATCGCCCTTAATCTCAAGCATGCCTTCAAAGCTTGCCTGGTTGTAGTCGGGATCATCGGCAAGCTTAATGGTGTCCTCGTAGCGATGGAAATCAAAGCTGTTCACCTTGTACAGGTGCCCGCTCTTATCCAGGCCATGTGCCTTAAGCGCCGTCTTGTTGAGCTGCTCCACCTGCGTAAACAGGCCGTAGTCCTCAAAGGTATCGTTGGACTTTTCGGTCTGGTCGCACACCCACAGATGCACAAACTGCGTGCGCAGGCCCATCATCTGGGGAATCCCGCGGATAAGGTCATAGGCCATCTTGTTGCGAAAACGCATACCCTCGCCCATGTGCTTGTTGAGCGCAATCGCACGCTGCTGGCGCCAGGTACCTTTTCCTTTTTTGAGCTCCACCTTGTAGTTCTTCTGCGTATAACCGCTCGACGTCTGGCCACGCACCTGCACGGTGGCATTGGGCGCTTCCTCGCCATAGCCAACCTCGCCGGCAACTGGGCCCTCTTCGTCGCCCGGCTGCAGCAGGCCCATAACCTGATAGCGCGTCACACCCATGTCGGCATAGTCATACACCGAGTACGTGTTGATCTCTGCCCAGCTGTGGTCGGTGTTCTCGGAGCTGTTGCCGCGCGAGACCGTCAGGTACATGGTCACAATGCCCGAGTCGTCGTAGACCTCGTACAGCTCGTCCTTATCGCGCAGGTGCTTGGTACCGTCCGAGGACTCGGCCTTTTTAATCTTGTCCTGCTTTTTGACCTTTTTGGTCGAGGATTCGTCCTGAGACGAGCAGCCCGAAAGCAACAGCGCACCGGCAGCCGCCTCGATCAGGCAGCGGCGAGACATCATTCTATCGGTCATCAGGACCTCCCCAATGCTTTTGATACAAGCGAACCACCGCGCGCTCAAACGCGCCATGCGGCTCGCCCTGCTGACGGCGTTCCTCATAGCGCTGCTCGGCACGGTCGAGCAAGCGGCCCAGCTGTGTAAAGTGACCCGTTTTGTCGGTCGCCACAATGGGCTGCTGGCTCAGGATACGATACGGCAAGTTGGCGGTATAGGTATCGAGCCGCAGCAGCGCCACGATAAAAAACACCGCCGCACCCAACAAAAAGCCAAAGCCGTAAAACTGCTGCGACAAAAGCAACGACACCGCAGTCGCCAGCCCGGCCACACCGGCAAACAGCCCCGAGGCCAGCACGGCCCCCTTGTAGTCGGTAAAGTACAGCAAGATGAGCAACACCGTATTGCCCACGGCATACAGGCCGTAGCCCACGCACAGCGTGCGAAAATACCCGTGCATCAGGTTGTTAAAGCCCAACGGTAGGGCCGACAGCACCGTGGTCTCGAGCGAAATGACCGCCGCCGTCACAAACAGCTGCTTGAGCGCACAAAACCGTAGTTCTCTGTTAAGCGTGGAGAGCATCTCCTCCTCGGCCACCACAATGTCGCCCACCACGCCGCCGTCATTGAACAGGCTGTAGTAGTCGCGGTAGCGCGGATAGAAGTTGACCTCGACCGAGACCACAAAGTTAACGGTCGTGACCAGGATCGTCAAAAACGCAATGAGCGTCGGCACATCGTAGTAGGGCGCACCATAAAACAAGCCCTTGACCTGAACGCCAATGGGACCAGCCCAAATAATCACCAGGTGCGCAAAGAGTCCCAGATTGGTTAACAGGCCCGTGAGCGCCAGCGGCATAAACAGATCGAGCCACTGCAAAAAGGGCCAGGGACTGCGGTCGCTCTGCGGAAAATACCGGTACAGCAGTACCACGTCCCAGACGAGCATGACGCCGTAGCCCAGGGCAATTGACGCCAACAGGCCCTCGACCGGCGGCAGTCCCAGCGCCAGCGCGGCCAGGGCGCACAGGCACGCCACGCCAATGGCGGCCGCAAAGCTGCACAGGATGCCGCGGTAATCCTTGATGGCCGTGAGGTAACTCATGCCGTTCCAGTTGACGATCATAATGTTGTACAGCCACAGGCACAGCAGCCCCTGCAGCAGCGTAGCGCCCGAGAACAGCAAAAAGACGCCGTAGAGCACCGTGCCCGCAACGAGCATGATGGCGTTGGAGCCCCAAAACGAAGGCAGGATCTCATCCTCGCGCTCGGCAAACAACATATCAGCCAAAAAGCGCGTGACCGGCATGGAGAAAAAGCTCGTGATCAAAAGCGAGGCCAGCAGCGTATAGGTCACCATGCACACCAGCAGATCCTGGTTGGCACGGCCCACACCCCATAGACCGCACAGCACCAAGATGCCCACCTGGAGCAGCACGCCCAGCAGCATCGGGCCCGTGCACACAATGCCGGCGTAGCCGTAAGCGCGCATCGTGGCAAACAGGCCCTTGCGCCTAAACAGGCGCTTGAGCTCAAAACCAATTCCGGCCACCGGCTACTCCCCCTCTCTGGGCAGGTCAAACGCTTGCGCCGTCTCGTCGTACAGCGCGCGATAGTTGGCGAGCATCTGCTCGTGCAAGAAGTACGTGGCAACGCGACGCTGGCCGCGCTCCCCCATCTCAATGCGACGAGCGCGGCTTGTGCACATGCGTTCCATGGCATCGGCCAAGCCCTTGCGATACATAGGCGGCGTCACAAAACCCGCCACGCCAAAGTCGTCGCCCGGGGCGCCTTCGAGAAGCTCGCGACAGCAGCCCACCTCAGTCGTCACGCAGGGACGGCGCGCTGCAAGCGACTCCAGCACGCTGAGCGGCTGGCCCTCGGAGATGCTCGTCAAAATGGTAAAGTCGAGCTTTTCCATGTACTCGACCACGTTGACGCGGCCGGTAAAGATCAGGTCGCGCACGCCCAGGGTTTCGACCAGCGCGTGGCACTCGGCGCCGTACTCCTCGTCGTCCACGCCGCCCATGATGTGCAGGCGCACCTTGGGCAGGCGCTCGTGCAGCTCAAAGAAGGCATAGATCATGGTCTTAACATCCTTGATGGGCGCCAGGCGCACCACCGCGCCAATGTCCACCCAGCCGTCATCGGTCTTTAAGGGAATATCCTTAAAGCGATCGAACTGGATGCCGTTGGGGATGACCAGGCATTTGTCCGCATCGCAGCCCATATCAATCTGCGTCTTGCGGGCGTTATGGAACAAACTCGTCACGCGGAAGGCGCGGCGGTAGATCTCCTCCGAAAGCAGGTAGAAAAAGCGAATCCAGCGGTCCTTAAAGGACGGCACCACCCAATCGGCGCGAATGATCTCTTCCTCGCGCTCGCGGGTATAGATGCCATGCTCGGTCAGCAGCACCGGCGCATGGTGAACGCTTGAGCCCAGGCAGGCGAGCAGGCCACCGTAGCCGGTCGAGATGGCATGGTACACATCGGCCACCGGCACCTCGCTGCCCAACAGGTAGAGCACGGGCAGCAACATGGAGCGCATGGTGTGGAATGCATCGGCAAAGGGCGTGTAGGGATACTCGGCCAGGCACACGTCGCGAAAGATATCCATAAACGTGCGGCTCTGCAAAAACGAGAGCGGATGCACGCGACGGCGGTAGAAGATATCGAATAACACGTCCCAGTCCGGATTGGAGAGCGACACCAGACGGCGTAACGCCTCGCGCTCACGGTCGTTAAAACTGGCTTCATGTTGCTCGCCCGAAAGCCGCAGGGCATCGTCCAGGAACACCTCGTGCACATCGACCACGTTGCCGGGCAGCTCGTAGACAAACTTGCCGCGGTCGGCAGCATGTGCGCCGATCACCCATAGCACAAACTCATGCTCGGGCATAGCCTGGATATAGCCATGCATCCAAGTGGACACACCGCCGTGTACATAGGGGTAGCAACCCTCGAGTACCAAGCAGATTCTCATTTGTCGCCACCCTCCTTGCGCGCAATGGTCACCGTCTTATCATTTGCCTTGAGCAGATACAGATTGCCCGTAAGGTGCGTCAGTTCGCCACCCGTCACCGCACCCGGCTCGCCATTATTGGCGCGGAGCATGAGCCACGCCTCGTCGTGGAAATTGCCCAGGTTGAGCGTCCAGGCATCCGCGCTGGTATCCACGCTCACCGTCACGGACGAAAAACGCTGGATGGCACCGGAGCACTCCGACGCCGTCTGGTGCCGCAGGTCGGGCGCGGATTTGGTAAGCCACTCCAGGTAGTCGACCAGGCCGCCCTTGTAAACCTCCCAGCCCTCCTTGGCTCCGCGATCGGGGTCCAAAAGGTCGTCCGGGTGCATAAAGTGCGTGCTCACGTAGTGCATGTTGAGCTCGGACACGGCTGCCAGGCGCATATAGGAATCGTCGACCATGCCGCCCGAGACAATACGCGGGTGTTCCACAATGCCATCGCTCGCCACGCCAAACTCCTGCACGTAGGGCAGGTCGGTGCCATCCTCAAAATACGTACTGGCAATGGTCTTAATTCGCGGAACATCGGTACCGATAAGCTTGCGCGCGCGAGCCGAAAGAATATTCGACGGCGGCACGTAAACCGAGCCATGAGCATTGGGCAGGACCTCGTCCTGAAACGCGATAAGTTCGTTGAGCGAAGCGACGAGCGTCTCTTTGTTCTTCCAGGTCTTGTAGTCGTACAGCGTGCCGTAGTCGGTGTCCCAGAGCGCCAGAGGCTGATGGTTGTAGCCGTGAAAGCCCAGCTCGCCGCCCATCTGCAGCAGCATGCCGCCAAAATAGCGGAACTGCGTGGTATCGGGTTGGCGCGCGGGCTCGATCTGGTTGACCGCGTCCTCGTAGTTTTCGATCATCACGCCGGTATAGCGAATGCCGTATTTTTGCGCGAGCTTTTGCAGATCGGGCCACCAGACCTTGGTGTAAAAATCGGCAATGGAAAGGCCGTAGTCACGCTTGATATAAGTACCGTCGCCCGAGGGCACGGGACTAGGAAAGTCGTCCAAAAAGAACACGGCGCTGTTGATGACCGGATAGGCCGTGGTATCACCCAGCAGACTGATCGCCGCGGCGTAAAAGCCACGCATGACCTTGTCATAGATACCGATATTGCATACCACGGTGCGCCCGCTACCGCAGTCATTCGACCAAATGAGCGGGGCGCCCGCATCGCCGGTCGTAGCCCACACACGAGCCGTCTCGCGCAGCGATACCGAAAGCGACGAATCAAAAGGGTCCGAGAGCTCGTAGCGCTCTCCCCCGCCCAGCATAAAGTCCTCACTCGGCACAATGCTTTCGGCTTTTACATAGTCATATCCGGCCGATTCAATGCCAAGCTTGGAGGCAATCACTTGCAGATAGCTCGAGTTATCCGGCGGCATGGCGAGCATAAGAGAACCGCCGGCACTCACCCAACCCATAATGTCGCTCAGGTGCGTACCGAGCCCATCGAGCGACGGCATGAGCAAAATCACGCGATCGAAGGAGGTCAGCGAGGGAATGGCATCCGCACCATCCAGGGCAAGGTCCACGTCGCGGTGCGCGATCTTCATGTCCAGCAAAATCTGGTCGAACTGTTCCTTTACGTCCTCGACGCCAGCTTGATCGGAATCGGTAATGACCAGGCACGTGGGCTTTTGGCCAAAGATTGCCGAGGAGGCCGGCACCGCATCGTTGGCGGCAAGCATCCCCAGCTTATGCTGGCCCGCACTGTACTGCACGCCGGCACGCTCCACTAGCAGCACGGCGGCCATGGCAATAAAGACCGCCCACACCACAAGCAGCCCCATCCAGCGAAAATGGCCCGCACGGTCGCGGATATGCTGTACCACGCTCATCGGGCCTCCTCTCCGTTGCGCCAAAAAGCCAGTTCCTCGCGGCTAGCGGCGCTCAAATACACATGCTGCTTGTCAATCGCATCGATCACACGGTGGACCTCGTCACCGTCGCGGCGCATCACCGCAAGGCGCAGACAAAGCATCCAAACCTCCTGCTCCTCGGGCACATCGAGCACCAGCTGGTCGATCACGGCCTGCGCCTCGTCGATCTGTCCGACATCGGCCAGCGCCGTCGCGTATCGAATGCGAAGCTCAAGGGTGTCCTCGCGCTCGCAGCGACGCGCAAGCAGGCGCGCGTACTGTTGGCGCTGAATCTGAGCCACGCGCCCCTCGGCCAAGCCCGAGCCCAAGTATTCACCAAGAAAATCGCAGTATTCGTTGAGGTTTTGCGCGCTCGGGTCCGTCTTAAAGGCACGCTCCAGCTGCTGCAGTTTAAGGTCGGACTCCTTGGAGATCTGCGCCACCGCCGTCGCGGCATAGTGTGCCACCTCAACGTCGTCGTTAAGCTTAGCCGCCTGCAGCTGCGCCAAGTACGCGTCGGGCTCCTCGGTGAGCATGGAGAGCATTAGGCGGCGTCGGTATGCCGGGTCGTTGACGATGAGCGCCTCCTCGAGCGGCACTACGCCTGCATCGGCATCACGTTCGTGCACTAGGATGCTGCGATGCAGGTCGTCGTTGAAGCGCAGCGACTCCAGCGCAGACTCTTTCAGTCCCTCGCCAAACACCGCGCTGCGGACCGATAGCAGAACCACCAGCAACGGTCCCCACAGCGGCACCAGCACTATCACAGCCAGCATGTGCCCGCGCACCGGCAGCAGGCCCAACTTCATGAGCATCCACAGCATCAGACAAACCAGCGCATGAATCAGCAACAAGACGGCGGCAACGACAAGCGAGATCAAGCGACATCCCCCTCACCGTCACCGGTGTAAGCGATGTGCTGCAGCAGCGCCACGATGTCCTCGCCGTCGACGGGCTCCACCGCAATCTGCTTTGCGCTCAGGCGCTCGCGGATAATGGGCAGATCGCACGCCTTTGCCTGGCGCATAAGCAGGTAGAGCATGTCACCATCGACCAGGCCCGCCGCATCGCTCTCGCGGATTGCCGACCCAATTGCGCCCACCAGCTCGCCGACAGGCTCCATGCCCGGTACCACACGCAGGAGCAAAAAGCTGCCCATCTTGCCATCTGCCAGCGCCTGCTCGGCCGCGAGCTCTTGGCCAAAGGCAGCCTGCTTGAGCACGCAAGTGCCGTCAACGCAGCGTTTATCCTGAGCCACCGCCTCATAGTCAAAGGCACGGCCCAGCGCGCTTTCGACCAGGCCGCACAAGATGCGGAACAAGTTTTGATAATAGAGGGTCATTTGGTTTTCGGCCGCGCGGCGCACAAAGATCAACACGGCGGGTGCCCCGTCGCGCTCGATCGTGTATCCAAACATGGGAAGCCCCGGCGTCAGCTCGCGGTTCACCCACAGATTCGAACGACCCCCGTCGCCCAAAAGAGGTGCAAGCTGCTCAAGCGTGAGCGAGCGTGCGGCGTCTTCGGCAATCGCGGGACTTGCTGCCACCAGGCGAGCAAATGCCCCTCCCGAAACATGGTAAATCGCCACTGAATCGTTCTCGAGGATCTCGCCCAAAAGCTCGCAGCACTTGCGATAGATGTCGCGTGGGTTGAGCACGTCGAGCTCCTGCGTCACGGCAAAGATCTTGCCAAAGCTGTCGTGGCGACCCACAATCTGGCGCCTGTTCGCGCGCTTGTCCTCGATCGCGTCGTGGTAAAGCTGTGTGAGGAACGTATTGCGATTACGCACGAGCTCGTTTTGATCGCGCTCCGCCCTAATGGCTTCGCTGTTGCGCAGCTGCACATAGCCGCACACGGCACCCACCACAAAGTACGCAATAAACGGCAGCCAGTTGGACGGCTCGTAAAAGAGACCCTGGAAGGTATAGCCGTACTGAGTAAAGTAGCTCGCGGCCAAACCCACCGACGCCAGCAGCGCCGCAACCAGGCCAAAGTCCAAGCCATACAGCGTGCCGATCAGCACCACGTAGAGCAGGCGATAATCGAGCACGTTGAGCTGGGCCGATTGGGAGAACAGATGCTCCAGCACCTCGAACAGGACCCAGGCAACGCCCGTCTCCAGGCATTTAATAGGCAGCGTGCGCATTTGAATGCGGTCGATGGCCGCGCGCAAGGGGTTGACCTTCTTTGCACGGCCAGCATCCCAGCGAGCCTGAATGGTCGAGAGGTCGCGCAGCAAGTCGTAACGCTGAAACCAGCCATAACGCACGCGAACGACGTCGCTGGCGGGCAGGGCGTAGCCGGCAGAATCGCCATAGGCAACTGAGAGCCCTGGAAACAGCGCCTGAAGGGCCTCGCCCACCTCACCCACCGTGTGATGGAAGGTATCGGCTACATCGAGTGTCTCAAAGTTGCCATCCCAGCTGTCGAAGATACGGCGTACCAGCACCGAAAGCTCCTCGGCACACAGCAGGGGAAACGCCGCATCCTGCGCGCCCTGCAGAGCGGCCGATCCGGTTGAGCATGCGTCGAACATCGGCACCAAAAACGGGTCCTCCAGCGCGGCAGACGCGGTATACAGGAACGGCACGCGCAGGATCTTGGTCTGAACACCCTCGCGAGCAGCGTAGTAGCGGCACAGGTCGTTGGCTGCGTGCGCGATAATGCCCTTGCCCGTTCGCCCTGCGGCATCGGCGGCACAATCGGCACCCGCGGGCCCCGCTACATACAGCAGTTGGACCCGGCGACCCGCGCACGTACGAAAGACCGAGCGCAGCAGCTCGATATCGCCCACGGAATCGGTATGCGGGGTAAGGTAATTAGACAGGTAAACCACGCGGTCGAACTCGTAGGCCTGATCCAGGTGTTGCAGAAGCTCTTTCCACGAGGCATGGGGCGATGACTCGTCGCGTCGCGCTTCCGCGGCAGCGACGACCTGGACATGGTCCCCGGGGAACGCCTTGGCACAAAAGTCATCGTCAACATATGCGGTATTGCCAACAACCAGCACTTCCATGGCGCGTTCCTCCCCTTAACTCCACATTTGTCATAGTCAAACATGCGTATTGTACGCTGTCAACGCGAGCCAAGGCGCCTTTAAGGCTGTTTTAAGAACTTTTTAGAGGATGTGGGAGTGGTAATTCATTCGACTTAAATTCATCGAAGAAATGCTATTCGCCCTGAAAAGGCACATCGCAATCTGCTGACAGCTCTGCGGGGAGAATGCCAGGCGATGTACATTGCTCTCGCACGGAATAGTTGGATGAAAGAAACGGCAGTTCTTTGGAATAGCTGACGATAACCTGCGGAACGATCTTAATGCCCAGAGCAAGTTCGAACTTTGCAATCGTCTTCAGAGTCATATTAGGTTGAGAATTCAAGAGCTTAGAAAGCGACTGAAGACTTATACCCATACGATTTGCCAGCTCACTTTTGCTCAATCCCAAATGTTTCATTTCGCGATGAACAATAAACTCAATATCTAGTGCATGTTCATAAGCGCGCGTTTCGCTACTTTCTGTTTCGGCATAAAAATCAGATAGATCTACTTTATTCATTGTATTCTCCGTTTCGAAAACCATGTATAAAAGTCAGCGCTCAGATTCCAGAAGCTGACGTGCTATTCTGGCCGATCATTGTTTGAGCGGTTAATTTCCGCTCATGGTCTGACAACATTTTCTGGAATTGAGAGTTATCGGGAGAAGCCGTCAATTCCCAAAACGGTCGGCCCTTGAGGTCTCTATATTCGACAAGTTCATATCCTTCTGCCAAAGGGCACCTCCCATTTCTGGATGAACTTAACTTATAGGTTAAGTTCATCCATTTAAATACATATAACGAGATCCAGACAAGATTCCTCTGCCCCAATCGATAAACAAACCAGTCGAGCTTATGCAAAATCCGGAAGTGTGTGGCAAATTCTAGACACGTCAACCACACTGGATAGTGACAAAGTTTCTACCTGCGAGTTCTTTTCATGAAAAGGACGATGTGCTCGAGGGTTCCGAAATTTGCCGCATACTTCCGTCGGTCATTTTCGGAAGTGCGGTGAAAAAACCGAGATCGACAGACCAGACCCCTGTTTTAGCTTTCCGCGACCTGCGGTTTTGTTGCCGAAATTCGGTTTATGCTCGGAGGTTTCCGATTTTTTCCCCGCACTTCCGAAAAGCACGCTTAAACCGCGCGTCCCGAAGCGGAAAACCGCCGGATATTTGTTTCTCCCCAAATGAGATCCTTGTTTTGCCTGGCCGAATCTTACATCCAAACAAAAAAAGAGGACCGACGCATCAGCCCTCTTCAGGTGTCGCCCGAAGGCTTCCAGCGCAATTGATTTAATTCTAATCGATATCACTTGTTTGACCACGATCACGTCAACCAGTAGAAGCCGCCCATGCTCGATCATTCCATTGCCGGGATGGTGCTTGGCCAGTACGTCACACATTGCATACATGAAAAAAGGGCAACACTCTCAGTTTGAAAGCGTCACCCTTAAAGTTCCCAAAGAGCTTTTGTACTGCGGGAAGATACTCTACACCATCTTCCCTTGATTGGCAGGTCGAAACAGACACCATTGTGATTTCAAGCAGAAAGCGTTATATTAAGAATGCATTTGCACGTGGTGTTCGCACTATACGCTCAGATGCCATAGTTTACAAAGATGGCCTTCTTCATAGACGCTAGGTGGGATTACTCACTAGTAGCCGATATGTCGAAGGCCTTCTTGTACTTAAGGAAATCATACATTCTAATAAGCCGTTTCAGCTCGCTATTACCGTGGATTATCTTACGATCATCCGTGATGAGCGCCCTCAGATACTCGAGCAACTCATTTAAATCGAGCTCATCCTCCTCAAGTAAAACTAACTTTTTAAATGCTTCCTCAAAGCCTTCGTTAGCTATAACAGACTTAACCGAGTATCTAATTCCCGAAAGATGATAGCTACCTTTTGCCTTTCGTAGACTGTTGTTTAGAAAAGCATCTAAATCCTTCTTCTCATCTATTTCCTTTAGCATCCTTGGATTAAGAACTTCCCCTGAATACGCGCTTAAATACTTATACATGGGCAAACCACCCGAGTTAGAAGCAAGCAGCGCAGGAAGATATTCCTCGACGGCAAGTTTGGGAGCGACATGTTCATCATCAAACACGACATCGCGATATAAAAGCTCGGCTTTGACCATATGGCCGTGGCCCAAAGATGCATTTGCGACACCGATGCCCAGCACAAGATGCTGTCCCTCCGGAAGTCTCTCGAGGTCGCTAAAACTCGCTTCGACTACCAGAGAATCATTTGGCTCGCCCTTATCTGCCAGGGCGTAGATACTCCTGCGCAACTCACGAATGATCCTGGGCGAGAAGGAGCATTTGGAATGTCCAATTGCTTCATACACTGCGCCAAAATCATTCGTCCTAATCGCGGTCATGCTTATCTCGCCAATACCCGGAAATGTAATCGAATGTGTCGAGGTTGCGTTTTCGCCCCTAGTTAGGAAAATAAAACGCTCTTTGAGCAATACAAGATTATTTGAACCGAGGCAGCGCGAAATCGACATGAGGATAGCTTGGATATCGGGGTCGTTAAGGGAATAGCCGATAAAAATAATTGGGTATTTAATGAAATATATGTTATGTTGAGGTTAGCAAAAACAGTACGTGACATAAAACTATCAAAAAGTAAAAAAGAGAAAGGAGGTTTATCGAATGAGAGCAAAGAAGTTGAGAACGAAAGTAGTTGGTCTTGTAGCAGCAGTTATGGTTGTCGGCGCTCCACTTACAGCGTGGGCTATTGATGTAGCGGGTGGAGATTTGTACTACAATGGAGGGCAAACAGACACCATTGTATATTCCGAAATTGGGCGTAAAGCAGGTATTAGTCGCAACTACATGGTAAAGGCAACTGTAAAGGTCGGCGGAGATACATATACCAGTGGATTCAAGTCAAACTACGCTTACAAAGATGCAAAGAGAGTTTGGTGGGCGAACGAAACATCTTATTATGATTATTATCCATATTAAGTAAAATAGTTCAAACACCTAGGGCGGGGCTATTTGTCCCGTCCTATTTATACATTTCTTCAAAGAAAGGGGCGTATGTTATGAAAAAATTTTTAAAGATTTTTATTTTCCTTGAAGTCATACTCTTTGCATATATTTTTAATACTTCTATTTACAACATTTATGAAAAGAATAACATTGCTACTGAGAATTTAAAAGGGTATGTTTTAGAAGAAACATCGCCAGAAATTCTCGACAAATTTTATACAATATTTACAGAAGAATATTCTCAAAATAAATTAGAACTCATTAACAATACGCTCACTTCCACAGATAAATCTGTTTATGATTTATATTGCTATCCATTAAATGAGTTTACACAAAAACAGCCTATATCTTCCTCTATTTTGTTTCAATATCATGAATTGCAAAAGGAAGATTTTTTAGATAGTGTTGGTGTATTCTATACAGATTTACCAGCTAACGCAATTAAAGAGATAGCTTCTCAACTGTCCGTCGCAATAAATAACTTTGAAAATGACGCTATTCCGTATAGTATGGTATTAGAATTGAATCTTCTGAATTTTGTAATCTTATTTATTGTACTTCAAATCATATACTGTATTTATACGTCTTATAGTTTGAAAAAAATAGGTATTAAAAAAAGCATGGGCTTTTCTACTATACATATTTTAAAGGAGCAAATTACCAGTGTAATAAAATATTTTGCTGTAATATGTTTAGTATTACTGTTCTTGCTAAATTTATATTACGCATTAACAAACAGATATGATTTTTCTTATTTAGCAACAAGTGTACTGTTCTTTATTGGTGTTTTAGCTATAAATATACTTTGTGTTTTAATTACAAGTATTTTAATTAAGTTTGTTTCTTTAGAGGCAATGATAAAAAATAAGACTTTAAATAGCGGCACAAATATTGTAGTTCAGGCTATAAAAATAATTTTTTCGGTAATAATCGCTATCACTATTATTTCATTGCTGAATCAGGGGAACTCATTTAGACAAAGCCAACAAGCTGTTTTAGATTATAAGTATCTGGACGGATATTATACCGCTAATGGTTTTAATTCATCGGAGTATGATTATGCGTTAGCAAACACAGACATATTAGAAAAATATTCTGAACAAACATTAGAGATGTATAATCATAACCATTCACTACTATGTGATTTTAGGACAGACGGTGGTTTGCAGACATCACGCCCCTATTATGAACAACAGCTTGTTATTGCAAATAGAAATTATCTGAATGAATTTTCAAATATCCAGCTCAGTGGAAAACCATTGGGAGAAGATATATTTAGTGAACCAACAGTATTAGTTCCACATAAATATAAGAATGATGAAAATTCTATTAGCGAATATATTAAGCAAGAATATTTCCGATTGATGAATTACAATCAATTTTATGGAATACCGGGAGAAGAAAAAACTATTGATAAATTTAATGTTGTTTATATAGACGATGATTCTACGATAAAAGTCAATACAGAAAATGGTTTTTCGGATATGGCTAATCCTATTATCATTGTTGATACGGGCAATTTTGCAGGACTTTACTATTTGGATTCTTTAAATACAAGGTGTTTATTTTTTCAAATGGAGTCAAGAGAAGATTTTTCTTCTTTGTTATCAGAATATGATTTAGAGCAATTAGTTACAGCTGGAACATTACTTACACCTTATTTAATGCAACTTGAAAATGTGACATTCGTTCTTAAAACACTCACTATGTTTACGATTGTCTTTATAGTGTCTTTACTGTTTATTTTGTATATTTCAAATTATGTGGACATTTTTGTAAATCGAAAGAGATATGCGGCAAAAGAGATTTTAGGATTCTCTCATTTTAGGACACTGAAAAATCGGTATATTTTTTGGGGAATCGAAATAATTATATCAGGCGTATTAACTGCTATAAATTATTATTTTGCTTGCCTTTTTGCGATTATACTTATTGACTACATATTCTGCGAATTGCTTTATAGAATTTATATCTCAAACGCTTTATATGAGATTGAAAAGGGGGCATAAGTATGTCATTGATTACATTAAAGAACGTCAAAAAAGAATATGGGAAAAATCAGGTTCTATTTGAAAATTTATCTTTAGAAATAGAAAAAGGCGAATTTGTGGGGCTTGTAGGGAAAAGCGGGGCAGGTAAAACGACACTTTTAAATATAATAGGATTGATTACTGATATATCCGAGGGAACAATCACTATTGATAGTCATAAAAATTTGTCCATGAACGGTAAAAATGCTATGATTTTGAGAAGATATACAATAGGCTATCTATTTCAAAATTATGGACTAATAGAAGATGAAAGCGTGTTGTGGAATTTAAAATTAGCTCTTGAATATAAAAAAGTA
>JAIHTM010000352.1 GCA_022713905.1 Collinsella sp. | reverse complement strand
GCGCTACGTTTCCTCATGGTCTGCGTCCTCCTGTAAGTCTGCTGCGTCAATCTCGTAATAGTCAAAAACCTCGTCGGGCTTGACAATGGCGGGGCGGCGTTTAAGGTGCTTTTCCATGTCAAAGGCGTTCTTCGGGTCTGCGTCGGATAGGTACTTGTATTTCGGGTGTTTCGTTATGTCGAATTTGTCCGAAAAGAACGGGCGCACCCCGCGTAGCTGCAAGATACATTTCCCTCCGTCCATGACTGCGATTTCATCTTCCGTCATAAGCTGCTTTCCCAATTTCTGATAGTTCAGCCCATGCGAAAGCTCCCGCCCCCTTGTTTCGGAAGTGTTGAAGCTGTCTATCGTTTCCTTGCCTAAAATCTCCGATATTTCTTTGAGCGTGGTTTTTTCCTTGCCGCCCAAGAAAAGCGTGGTGTCGCAGTTGCCGACTATGGTATCGGCGTTGTCCTTGTAGATTGCCTTTAGCTGTGACTGGCTCTGCAAGATGATTGACGCGGAGATTTCCCGGCTCCGTATGGTTGCGATTAGTTTCTCAAATTTGGGGATTTGCCCGATATTCGCAAATTCATCAAGTAAGCACCGTACATGGACGGGAAGCCGCCCGCCGTATTCATCATCTGCTTTGTCGCACAAGAGGTTGAATAGCTGTGTGTAGAGAATACTCACGACAAAGTTAAAGGTGTCGTCGGTGTCGCTGATAATCACGAAAAGGGCGGTCTTTCTGTCACCTATGGTGTCAAGCTCCATTTCGTCGGTTTCCATAAGCTCCCGCAGCTCCTTAATGTCGAATGGGGCTAACCTCGCGCCGCATGAGATAAGTATGCTTTTTGCGGTCTTGCCCGCCGCCAGTTTGTATTTTTTGTACTGCTTGACTGCAAAATGTTCCGGGTCTTTTTCTTCCAGACGTTCAAACATGAGGTCAACCGGGTTCTGGAAATCCTCGTCGTCCTCGCGGGCTTCCGACGCATTTATCATTTCAAGCAGCGTCGTGAAGTTCTTCTCGTCCTCTGGGGCTTCATACCAGATATAGCCGATTAGTGCGGTGTAGTAGAGCTTTTCCGCTTTCACCCAGAAATCCTCGCCGGATTTTTCCCCGTCGCCTTTGGTGTTGGCGATAATGGTATTGACTAATTTCAAAATGTCCTTTTCGCTCCGCAGATAGGCAAAGGGATTGTATTTCATGGATTTTTTGAAGTTAATCGTATTTAGCACTTTGATACGGTATTTGTACCGCTGCAACATTTTCCCGGTTTCCAAAATCAGTGTTCCTTTCGGGTCAGTGACGATATACGACGTTGGAAAATCCTTTGACGTACATTGCATGAGCGACGGTTTCACAAAGAACCGGGTCTTGCCGCTGCCGGAACCGCCGATTACAAGAATATTTTTGTTTCTTGCGTATTTCGGCTGCTTCGGGCGGCTGTTCATGGTGAGCCGTTCCGTCTGCGTTAAGGGGATATTGTTCTCAAATACCGGGTCTGTGTACGGCTTTATGTCGTCAGCCCCGCCCCAACGCGCCGAACCGTATTCTGTCCCGCGGCGGTATTTCTTCGCGTTCTTGCCTTTGGTGTAGATAATCAGCCGGACAATGACCGCCCCCGCAATGCCGATAAGTAAGTCTGCCGGGTGGAAGCTCGGCGCGATACTGGAAAAGGCGGTGGTAAAACCGTCCCCAAGATGTAGCAGCTTTGCGCTTGCGTCCGCGCCGGGGGATAGACGGACAGCCGCGCCCACTTTATCAAAGAGCCAGACAAAGAGCAGATACGGGAGATTTAGGATAAGCAGCTTCTTGATTTCCGGCTTCATAGCGATACCTCCCTGTCCTTGTTCTTGACCTTTGCCCGTTCCGCGTTCTTGCCCTGTGCGGCTTCTTTGAGCGTAGAGAGCAGCTTTCGGATAGA
>JAIHTM010000351.1 GCA_022713905.1 Collinsella sp. | reverse complement strand
ACAAGAGGGAAAACTTGTTTTGGTTATGGACGATAAAGAGAGAGAAAATGAGGGGGATTTAATTTGTTCGGCACAATTTGCGACAACAGAAAATGTTAATTTTATGGCGACTTATGCAAAAGGCTTAATCTGTATGCCTATGAGTGAAAGTCTGGCTAACAGGCTCATGCTTTCCCCTATGGTTGAAGATAATACAGATAACCATGAAACTGCCTTTACAGTTTCTATTGATTATAAGGATACTACAACAGGTATTTCTGCCGAAGAAAGAGGATTAACGGCTCGTATGTGTGTGACTGAGAATGTAAATCCCTTTGACTTTCGTAGACCGGGGCACATGTTTCCTCTGATTGCAAAGAACGGAGGTGCTTTGGAAAGAAATGGACATACAGAAGCAACGGTTGACCTATTGAGGTTGGCTGGCTTAAAAGAATGTGGCTTATGTTGCGAAATTATGAATGAAAACGGGAAAATGATGAGAACACCTGATTTAATTCAGTTTTCTCAAACACACCATATACCTACCCTCACAATTAAAGAATTACAGGAATACAGAAAAGTATATGATTTGCTTGTAGAATGTGTTTCGGTTGTAGAAATGCCTACAAAATATGGGAATTTCAAAGCACATTGTTATATCAATAAATTGAATGGAGAACATCATGTTGCATTGGTTATGGGAGATTTGAATAATGGAAACGATGTGCTATGTCGTGTCCACTCAGAGTGCTTAACAGGAGATGCCTTTGGCTCTTTACGCTGTGATTGTGGACAGCAGTTAGATAAAGCAATGAAAATGATTGCAGAAAATGGTTCTGGTGTATTGCTTTATATGCGACAAGAGGGACGAGGTATCGGGCTTGTCAATAAACTAAAAGCCTATCATTTACAGGATAACGGTATGGATACACTTGACGCCAACCTTGCATTAGGATTTCAAGGCGATTTAAGAGAATATTATATCGGTGCACAGATTTTAAGAGATTTGGGAATAAAATCATTGCATTTACTTACAAATAATCCTGATAAAGTTTATCAGTTAGAAGATTATGGAATGAAAATTTCAAGCAGAGTACCGATTGAAATAGAAGCAAATCCTTATGATAGTTTTTATCTAAAGACAAAGAAAGACCGAATGGGACACATTTTGAATATGGAGGAAAAATAAATGAACACTTTTGAAGGAAATTTAGTAGCAGAAAATATAAAAATCGGTATTGTTGTAGCAAGATTTAATGAGTTTATAACTTCTAAGCTATTAGCAGGTGCATTAGATAATTTGAAAAGAGAAAATGTTGGTGAAAAGGACATAGAGGTAGCTTGGGTTCCGGGAGCATTTGAAATACCTTTGATAGCGTCTAAAATGGCAAAAAGTAAAAAATATGATGCGATTATTTGTTTGGGAGCAGTTATTCGAGGTAGTACAAGCCATTATGATTATGTGTGTAGTGAGGTATCAAAAGGAATTGCTCAAATCAGTTTAAATACCGAAACACCAGTTATGTTTGGTGTTCTTACGACAGATACGATTGAACAGGCGATAGAACGAGCTGGTAGCAAAGCAGGAAATAAAGGCTCTGAATGTGCACAGGGAGCTATTGAAATGGTAAATCTAATTCGTGCATTAGAGGTATAATATGATTGGGGATTAAAAGGTAAAGCGAAAAAGCATAATAGGCGGAGTGATCCAGACACGGCGGTGGGAAAATCTCTTAGATTTTTCCACCGTTTTTAGTGGCTGGTTCACTCCGGCAGTTGAGCGAGCTTGCGAGCGAACAGTAAGCCCCCGTTATCTAACAAGGGGGGCACAAAAAACAAGAAACAATATACACTACTAAGCGGAAAACGCTGTATTTACAAGGTAAAATCGCTTTTAATAGGGTGTTAACTAAAAAGCACTCATTTAATAC
>JAIHTM010000350.1 GCA_022713905.1 Collinsella sp. | reverse complement strand
CCGGTGGCGGAAACCCGGGGACCCCGACAGGCACATCGCATACCTGAGCACCGCCTTCGACCGCGACCAGGCGATGAAGGCGAGGGAGGACGCCGGATATCTCGTGACGAAGGTCGAGGAGGATCCGACCATACTCTACGAGCAGCACCGCAAGGCATCCTGCATGCGCGCGAGCCACATCCTGGAACGATACGAATCCCCCGACCCGGCCGCCGTCAGAATCCTGCACAGCATCGTGAGCGAGGTCAACGCGCACGACCCCGAGAACGACATCGCCGCCTACCCGTCAGACAAGGCGATCCAGCTCGCCGGCGACGGTCTCACCGAAGCGGACATCGCGGAGAAACGCGAGATGGGCGGATGGGATCCGCGGACGGACCCGCTCATGCGCACCAACGAGCAGGGCGACTGGACGGGCGTCACCCAGCAGCAGGCCGACCAGCTCGTCTGGGACAACCGCGACGAGATCCTCGCCCGCGCCTCATACGACGGCGAACTGTCCACGTGGACGCTCCACCAGCTCGACCAGCTGAAGGAGCCCCAGCCGGCCCAGAGCCTGGACCGCGACCGGCTGGAACCGGATCGCGAAGCGCCCGCACAGACAGAATCCACGACAAAGCGTCGCGGGCCAAGACTGTAGATCCTCTCCAGCCACGGGGCGGCGCGCTTCCGCGCCGCCCCGCATTCATTCCGCACGAAGGAACAGAAGACACACATGACAACAGAAGCAAACGACCAGCCGGAACCCGTCATCTGGTTCGAGGGTACTCTCATCAGGGATCCGCAGCCGCACGGAGGACAGGACGACTGGCTGCTCGAGACACTGGCCGACGCCGACGGGCCGAAGATCACCATCCATGCCAGCGGCGAGGATCACTCGGCGAACATCCGCGACAACGCGCACAGGGGATCTCGCCTCATGGTCAAAGGTACCGCCGGAGACGAGGGCTCCGGCATCGATATCGAGGCCACAAGCCTCGCATTCGACCCCAGCCACGACGAGCCGGACGGGGAGCAATGACACGGACCACCGTCAGCGGCATCAGACCGGACAAGACCGGCACCGGCGAATGGATCGACATCAACGGCCATGTCGGCCGGCTCATGTCCACGATCATGGCCGGCGGCCGACCATTCAGCATTGACG
This sequence comes from Collinsella sp., assembly GCA_022713905.1. Lineage (GTDB taxonomy): Bacteria > Actinomycetota > Coriobacteriia > Coriobacteriales > Coriobacteriaceae > Collinsella. The sequence continues at coordinate 767 of JAIHTM010000350.1, read as the reverse complement.
CCGACCCGGCCGGCATGACCATCGTCACGCCCCTCCCACCCCCGGCAGGCGGTCCGGACACGGAAGCGGCCGGCGGGAACGACTCCAAGACCGGAACGGACCCGGACGAAGGGCGGATCACCAGCAGGAAGACGCTGTACGAGCGGTTCCGCGCCAAGCTCAACGAGAACCTCAACGAAAGAGAACAATAGAAAGGAACCATCATGGAACGAGCAAGGGGAATCGTCGTCAAGACGCTGACCATCCTCGCGGGATTCTGGCTCGCCGACCTCGCAGCCGCCCGCATCCAGGCCGGCATCGCCGCCGGCGAAGACATGGAACGGATCATGGACGGCATGACGACCATGCTCCAGCACCCGAACGCCCTGGGATTCGACCGGACCAGTCTCCTGTGCGGACTGGGCGGCGCGTGCGCAGTCGGCCTGTTCCACCTCTACCGGTGGAGCATGAGACGCAACTGGAGGGACGGCGAGGAGTACGGGTCAGCCCGCTGGTCCACCAGCCGGGAGATGGCCCCATACACCGACGGCGATACCAGGCAGAACCTCCAGATGACGGCCACCGAGGGCCTGAGCCTCGACGCCCAGGCCACGAGACGCAACCTCAACACCACCGTGATCGGCGGATCCGGTTCAGGCAAGACCGCCACGCACGTCATCCCCAACATACTCAAGGGCAGCATGAACTACGCCTGCACCGACCCGAAGGGCGAGCTCTACGCGAAGACCGGCGGAGACTTGGAGAAAATGGGCTACACGGTCAAACAG
>JAIHTM010000349.1 GCA_022713905.1 Collinsella sp. | reverse complement strand
TGGCGTAGGAGCACAGCAGGAAGCCCAGGAAGTAGAAGGGCACGAGCTGCTTGGTGAGCACCAGGCGGCCGAGCATGGCGAAGCCCATGGCAGGCAGGAAGTTGGCGGCAACGCCAAAGCCAGCAAGGACAAAGGGCGGGATGAAGTCGAGCAGGCCCTGGATGGCGTCAGCACCCAGATAGAACGACAGCGAGCACAGCAGGAACGCCATGATGATACCGGTCAAACCGATCAGGAAGTGCATCGCATAGACACCCTTAAGGTTGCCCTGGCCGGAGTAGACATCAGCGCGGTCGACCAGGATCGGCAGGGCGGCGTTAAGGATGTTCTTGATGGCAAGGCACAGCGTGGCGATGGGCATGGCAAGCGCGATGGCTGCCTCGGTGCTCTGGCCCAGCTGGATAGCGAAGGCGCAGGCGAGCACGCCGCCGATCGTCTCATCGGGCGGCACGTAGGCGCCGATGGAGATCGAGCCCATGAACAGCAGCTCCAGGCTCGCACCGATCGCGAGGCCGGACTGCAGGTCCCCCAGCACCAGGCCCACGAGCGGGCACAGGACGATGGGGCGGAACGCGTAGAGCGTACCGAGCTGGCAGTCGAACTTACCAAATGCGGCGATAAGTCCGATGAGGATTGCTTGGGTAAGCATACATCCCCCTTTCCATATAGGACACTACGAAGAGCTCAGACTCTTCGAAATTGAACGCCTAGAGCACGCTGGCGCAGTCGACCTTGGGGTCAGCGGCCAGGGGTCGAATCTCGACCTCAACGCCACGATCCAGCATCTCGCGCACATCGGCTTCCTCGGCCGCGGTCAGGAAGATCTGACGAGAGACCTGACGAGCGTCGGGACGCTTCTCGTCCTTGGGCTTGGTGTTGCCCAGGTTGACCGACTTGATCTGCGGGCAGCCCTCAACAAGCTGCTTTGCCTCAGCGATAGTGGCGACGCAGATGATCATCTTGTACTTGTCGGTCACGCCCGAGTTGATAGCTTCGATTGCATGCTCCATATCTTTGATGACGAGCTTGCAGCCGGCAGGCTTGCCCATCTTGAGCGTCGTCTTCCACACCGGGTCGTTAGCGACCTTATCGCCCACGCAGAAGATGCAGTTGGAGCCAAGGCCCTGAACCCAGGAAACTGCGACCTGGCCATGAAGCAGGCGATGGTCAACGCGAAGTAGCTGAATCATAATGTGACCCCCCAAAGGTCTTGTGCCGTCATACGGCGTGTCAGTAGGTGCTGCGGATTAGAACTCTTCCTCCTCCTCGTCATCGACCAAAAGATCGTTGACAAACTTCACGCGCGTATCGTCCGCAGCGACGATGGCGCGAATCGTCTCCTCAACCGGCGCCGACTCGTCAGAGAACAGCAGCTGGATGAGCAGAGGAAGGTTCATGTTGGTAACGAGGTACGTGCGGGGACGCGTCTGGACGATCTTGGTGAACTCGTTGTTAACGCTACCGCCAAAGAGGTCGGTGCAGACAACGACATCATCGTCGGCAGACATGCCTGCCAGCAGTTTTTGGGCCTCCTCGGCCACGTCCATGCGGCCATCGACGAACATCGAAAGATCGTGGACGTTGTCGCGAGCGCCCGAGAGCAGCTCGACGCTCTCCTTGATGCCGGTGGCGAAGTGCGCATGGCTGGCGATGATGTACTGTCTCATTCTGTGTTCCTCTCAATAGCCCGGCACGTTCCCGCACCCGTTTTCTTTAGTAGTCGAACTGGTGATAGTAGCGACGATACTTGAGGTTGTGCTTGGTGACCGTCTCGTAGTAGCGAGCCAGGCGGTCGGTCACGAGCACCGTCAGAATCCACGGGGAGACGATGACGCGGAACTCGTCGTCAAGGCCGGGGATCGCGAACTCGGCGGTGTCGATGATGTTGATGTCGGTGTCGCCGGTCACGCCGCGGGTCAGGAAG
>JAIHTM010000348.1 GCA_022713905.1 Collinsella sp. | reverse complement strand
CCTTCATCTTCTTGACGGCCTCGAGGACCTCGGGGGTGGTGCCGGACTCGGAGGCGGTGAGCACGACGGACTTCTCGGTCATGCGCTTGTGGCCCATGGCGTTCCACTCGGCGGCGTGGATCAGGTAGACCTCGAGGTCGCGGTCGCCGAACTTGTTCATGAGGTACTCGAGCTGCATGAGCTCGTCCCAGGTGCCGCCGACGCCCATCAGGAACACGGCGTCGTAGCCCTCGTCGGCGACCTTGTCGGCGAGCGCGGTCATCTTCTTGCCGGCCTCGTAGACGTTCTTGCCGTCCTCGACGTAGCCCTCCTGGCTAAAGTGCATGATCTCGATCTTCTCGGTTTCCTTCATGGCTTTTCCTTTCTGTCCTGCACGCGAATCTATACATCGCGTTTCTTTTCGATACCAATTATAGACATACACCCAACGTGTTTTTAATACCACTTTTCAATCTGTTCCAATCCTCGGTGAACGGTCGAAATTCTCTGGTGAGTGGTATTAAATTAGAATTTGATGTATAGCTAACGCCCCCGGCGTCTCCCTTGTGTGACAAAGAACAGCGTTCCTACCAGCGCAATAATGGTCGATGCTCCAAACAGTACCGTCTGGACGCCCAAAGCCTCCGCCAAAAACGGAGCCGCCAGCAGCGGCACCACGCCGGCGCTCATCAGTCCAAAACGCACAAAGCCGGTAATGCGCCCCAGGTATTTGATGTCGGCACGCTCCTGAATCAAGATCATCTGCAGCGGCTCCAGGAACCCCCAGGCCAGACCGTTAATCGCCTGACCGATAATCGCGACCCCCAGCATATCGGTGCCCACGTACACCATGGACCCAATGCCCACGGCCATGAGCGCGCCGAGCAGCAATCGCAGGTTGACATGGCGAGCAGAAAGCTTGGTCAGGATGAACGCGCCCACCGAGGAAGTGAGGCCCACGACCGAGGACAGCCAGCCCAGCCAGACGATATCCACGTTGAGCACATCGCGGTAGAACAACGACTCCAGCGAATCGAACGCGCCGAACGCAAAGAAACCCAAAAAGCCCGATATAAAGATGAGGCGCAGGTCGTGATCGCGAAACGTAAGTCGCGCACCCTCGGCCATGCCGCCCAGAATACCGCCCTTCGGCTTTTCCCCTTTTGCGGGAGCAACACACTCGTGACAGCCCAAGGAGAGCACGGCCGCCACACCCATCATGCCCGCCATGAGCAGATAGACCGATTGCGTGGCAAAGCAACTCACGATGGCGCCGCCGAGCAGCGGGCCAGCGGTATAGGCGATATTGCTGTAGAACACCATGAGGCCGTTCACGCGGGTACGGCCCTCGGTGGTCGACTCCAGGTATCCCGGAAACGCATGCGTGCAGGTGTTGATAAAGCCGCCCGCAAGTCCCAAGACGCACGCGGCAAACACAAGCCCGGGGACAGACAACGGCGCCAACCCCACGCCAAGCGATAGCACTGCCGTAATCACGCACGTCACAAACGACGTCCGGCGCGGTCCAAAGCGATCGATGACCGAGCCCGACACCATATTGCCCACCGACGTCATAAGATTGCGTACGAGCGTAATGGCGGCAACCAAAAAGGCCGTGCCGGCCAGATCATACGTGGCCGCACCGATAAGCCCCAAAAAGTAGACCGCGTTGTTGGCGCACCACTGCAGGGACTCAATAAGAATCAGCCTGACCTCTGCCGGCGTCAGGCGCATTGCTTCGCGATCCTTCGCGAACATACGAACTCCTTCTTACGCCAGCACGCCGAAGAACGCGCCGATGATGCCCACGACCATGGTGGCCACGATCAGCACCATGGGGTTGATCTTCTTGGACAGCAGCCAGTAGTACAGCCAGAAGGCGATCATGCCGAGCATGCCGGGCATGATGCCGTCCAGGATGTCCTGGAGGGTCTGGGCGTCGTCGCCCGAGCCGATGGCCACCGGGATGCTGGCCCAGAACATGTCCTTGCACATGGCGCCCACGACCATGACGCCCACGATGCCCACGCAGGTCATGATCTTCTGCATGAGGCCGGTCCTCTGGGCCTCGTCCAGGAAGCCCACGCCCAGCTCGTAGCCCTTGACGGCGCCCCAGATGCGCAGCGCGAAGCCGGGGACGTTGTAGATGAGCAGGAAGGCGATGGGGCCGAAGGGGTTGCCGGCCTGGCACAGGCTGATGCCCACCGCGGCGGCGACCACGCGCAGCGTCGACAGGAAGATGGAGTCGCCGATGCCGGACAGCGGGCCCATGAGGGCGGCCTTGACGTCGTTGACGCTCTCGGGCTCGATCTCGCCGCGGGCGACCTTCTCCTCCATGGCCATCGCGATGCCGCCGACGAACGGGGCGAACTGGACGGTGATGTTGAAGAACGCGCAGTGGCGGTGCAGGGCCGCGGCGTAGTCGTCGGGGCGGCCGGCGTAGATCTTCTTGAGCATGTTGGCGACCATCAGGCAGAAGGCGATGTTCATCTGCTTGTAGTAGGTCCAGGAGAACTCCATGCCCAGGGCGCCGACGTTGACGGCGCTCTTGACGAGGTCGGAGCGCGTGATCTTGTTCTCGGGACTAGAAGTCATCGTCCTCATCCCCTTCCGCGGAGAGCTGGGGCTGGGCTCCGCCCAGGCCGAGCAGGTCGAACTTGTCGATGCCGATGATGATGGCGATCAGGGCGACGCCCAGGACGGGCACGTTGGCGTAGGAGCACAGCAGGAAGCCCAGGAAGTAGAAGGGCACGAGCTGCTTGGTGAGCACCAGGCGGCCGAGCATGGCGAAGCCCATGGCAGGCAGGA
>JAIHTM010000033.1 GCA_022713905.1 Collinsella sp. | reverse complement strand
GCTTAGAATGGGACACACTTTCCGCTGAGGACCTCAACCGGAAACCGCATCCCAGTTTTTGGCTGGCGGGCGGGACACGCTTTCCCCTATGTTTCCAAATGAATACGCTATGAGCCGAGGAGGACGATTCTCCCCGCAAACACTCTAGTATGCTAAAGTACCCAGAAGACCGGCGGAGCTATGCCGGTCTTCTGTTCCATACGAAACACAGCATGAGGAGGCTCACCAGATGACGGCCACACCGTGGGGATTCCGGGACATATTGCCCGAGGAGGCTCAGGCGCGCGAGGAGATTGCGCTGACGGTGAAGGGCTGCTTCAGGGAGCATCATTACCTTCCGGTCGAGACGCCGCTGCTCGAGGACAAGGGTTCGCTCGGGGAAGGCGGCCGCATTGCGGACACGCCGTTCAAGCTCTTTGACGATGATGGCCGTCTGCTGGTAGTCCGTCCCGACAATACGTTGCCCATCGTGCGCCTGGTTTCGACCCGCATGCGCGCGGCCGATCTGCCCCTGCGCCTTCGCTACGAGGCGCCGGTGGTTCGTGAGTGCCAGCGCAACGCCGGCGGCTCGCGCCAGTTTACACAGCTGGGCTTTGAGCTTATCGGTGCGGGTGATGCCGCGGGCGATGTCGAGATTGTCTCGCTCGTTGCCGAGGCCGTACGCGAGCTGGCACTTCCCGATGCGCGAATTATCGCAGGTAGTGTGCGTCCGTTTAAGGAATTGCTCGCGGTATGCGAGGATCGTGAGCTGGCTGCCGAGGCCCTGCGCTGCGTGCATGCCAACGACTTTGTGGGCCTCGATGCCCGCGTGGCGGAAAGCGCCGAGTCCGAGGCCGTTAAGGTCGCCATTAGCGAGCTGCCGCGCCTGCACGGTGGTGCCGAGGTGCTCGACCGCGTCGACGCGCTGCTGGCGGCGGCGGGCATTGTTGCGCCGCTCACGCGCGAGCTGCGTGCCTTGGTCGAGGGCCTGGCTCCCGAGGACGCTCAGGTGCTGTCCTTCGACTTCTCCATCATGAACTCGTTTGATTACTACACGGGCCTGGTCTTTAAGGCCTATGCCGGTGGCCTGCCCGATCCGGTGGGCTCGGGCGGTCGCTACGACTCCATCTTTACCGGTGCATTTGGCGACGGCATCGAGGTGCCGGCGGCGGGCTTTGCCTTTTCGCTCGAGCGTCTGGAGGCCGCGCGCACCTCGGCCGAGGACGCTGCTTCCGATGGTGACCATGCCGTGGGGCGCGGCACCGAGGGTCCGCTGCGCATCGCCGTGCCCAAGGGCTCGCTCAAGGCCGACACCCTCGACGTGCTCGAGGCCGCGGGCCTGGACGTCTCTGAGCTGCGCGATCCCGGCCGTCACCTGATCGTGCGCGGCCGCGACACGCGTACCGGCGAAGGCGCGGTCGGAGATATCGAGTTTGTCATCGTGCGCCCCAGCGACGCGCCCGCCTTTGTGGGCTGCGGCGGTGCCGATTGCGGCATCTGCGGCTGGGACTCGCTTATCGAAGCCGACCTCAATCTGCTGCAGCTGGTCGACCTGGGCTACGGCCTGTGCACGTTTATCGAGGCGGAGCCCGCATGGCGCGCCGGTCAGGCCGAGCGCAACTACGCCCGTCGCGGGTCGCTTCGCGTGGCCACCAAATACCCGCGCATCGCGAGCGCCTGGTATGCCGAGCGCGGCGTGAATGCCGACATCGTTTCGCTGCACGGCAATATTGAGTTGGGCCCCATCGTCGGCATGACCGACCGCATCGTGGACATTACCGCCACGGGTGCCACGCTGCGCGACAACGACCTGGTCATCACCGGCCGCATTATGGACTGCACGGCCCGCTTCTTCGTCAACCCGGGTGCTGCGCGCCTGGATCCGCGCGTTCGCAACTTGGCCGATCGCCTGGCTGCTGCCGTGAAGGACAAGCATTTTGAGCCCGTTGCGGGCTCGGCACAATAGCGCGAGCACGCACGGGCGCCCCAACGTACGGGCTGCGGGCCGATTGGCGCCGCCGCCCGGCCTCTCGTTTTTCAAACGCAACCTCGACCGATAGGGGATACCGATATGAAGACCATCAAGCTTGCTCCCGGCGAGCGCCTCGTTACCAACCAGCTCAACCGCAAGGGCGTGCTGCCGCAAAACATCGTCGACGCCGCCCGCGATATCGTGGCCAACGTGCGTGCCAACGGCGATGCCGCGGTGCGCGATTACTGCCAGCGTTTTGACGGTGTTGAGCTGCAGAGCTTCCGTTTGCCGCAAGAGCAGATCGATGCCGCGCTCGAAGGCCTCGACCCGGCCTTTGTCGCCGCGCTCGAGAAGGCCGCGCGCCAGATTCGCGAGTTCCACCAGCGCGAGGTCGAGCAGAGCTGGTTTACCACGCGTGCGGACGGCACGATGCTCGGCGTTAAGGTGACCCCGCTCGCGGCGGCTGGCATCTATGTGCCGGGCGGTCGTGCGCAGTATCCCTCCACGGTGCTCATGAATGCCATCCCCGCCAAGGTCGCCGGCGTCAAGCGCGTGGTTATGGTGACCCCGCCGCAAAAAGACGGCCTGATCAGCCCCTACACGCTCGCCGCGGCAAAGCTCGGCGGCGTGGACGAAATCTATATGGTGGGCGGCGCTCAGGCTGTGGCCGCGCTGGCGTACGGCACCGAGACCATTCCGCGTGTCGACAAGATCACCGGCCCGGGCAACGCCTTTGTCGCCGCGGCCAAGCAGATTGTCTCGGGCGACGTGGGAATCGACATGGTTGCCGGCCCCTCCGAGGTCTGCGTGCTGGCCGATGCCACGGCCAAGCCTATGGTGGTCGCGGCCGACCTGATGGCCCAGGCCGAGCACGATCCGCTGGCAGCCTGCTATCTGGTGACCTGCGACGAGCGGTTTGCGCGTGAGGTCGAGGCGGGTATCGAAATTCTGGTAGCGCAGTCCCCGCGTGCCGAGATTACGCGTGCCTCGCTCGATAACGAGGGTACCATCGTGGTGGCCGCCGACATGGCAGCTGCCGTCGAGGCCGTGAACACCGTGGCGCCCGAGCACCTGGAGCTGCACTGCAAGGATGCGATGGGCCTGCTCGGCGGCATTCGCAACGCCGGCGCCATCTTTGTGGGCGCTTGGAGCTCCGAGCCGCTCGGCGATTATGTTGCCGGCCCCAACCACACGCTGCCGACCGGCGGCACCGCCTTGTTCTCCAACCCGCTTTCGGTCGAAGAGTTCGTTAAGCGCTCGAGCGTCATCTGCTATACGCCCGAGGGCCTGCTCTCCGACGCTCCCGCTACGCAGCGTCTGGCCGCGGCCGAGGGTCTGTGGGCGCACGCGCTTTCGGCCGCTCTGCGTCGCCGCGTGTTGGAACAGGGCGAGGATGCCGTGAGTGCCGAGTCGCTGGCCGCGGCCGACCTGACCAAGGTTGCCTGGCCGGGCGACGCCGTGACGACGGTTGCCGAGGGTGTGGACCTGGCGGCTGCGGGCGGTGCCGCTGGCGCGGTCGTCGAGGAGGCCTAATATGGCCGAGCTGACGCCCCGCATGAAGGAACTCGTCCAGCCCTACTTGGCCGGCATTGAACCCTACGATCCCAATTTTACGCCCACGCGCATCAACCTTTCGGCCAACGAGAACACCTATCCCATGCCGGCTGGCGTGCGCGAAGCGGTCGACGCCGCCCTGGCTGCTACACCGCTCAACCGCTATCCCGATCCCATGTCGAACGACTTGCGCGACGAGCTTGCTGCCTGGCATGGCGCGACGCGCGAGAACATCTGCGTGGGCAACGGCGGCGATGAGCTGCTCTATAACTATCTGCTGGCGTTTGGCGGCGCGGGAAGGATTCTGCTCAACTGCCCGCCGTGCTTTAGCGAGTATGCGTTCTTTGCGTCTCTGTGCCAGACCGAGGTGCGCGACGTGTGGCGCGACCCGGCGACCTTTGAGCTCGACCAGGCTGCTGTGCTCGCGGCCGCGCCCGAGTGCAACCTGGCAATCGTGACCTCGCCCAACAATCCCACGGGCGACGTGGCTCCGCTCGACTTTGTCGCGGCGTTGTGCGATGTGTGCCCCGGCATGGTTATGGTCGACGAGGCCTACGTTGAGTTTGCGGACGATTCGTTTGGCGCGGCCACCACAGCGCAGGGGCTTATCGCCGAGCATCCCAACCTGGTGATTCTGCATACGCTGTCCAAGGCGTTTGGCGCCGCCGGCACGCGCCTGGGCTATGTGATCGCGGCACCCGAGGTTATCGATGTGTTTGCGGCGATTCGCCAGATCTATTCGGTCAACGTGCTGAGCCAGGCGGCAGCACTTGCCTGCGTGCGCGCCCGTGATGCCTATGCGCCCGTGGTGGCGCAGGTCGCATCCGAGCGCGAGCGCGAGCTGGCCGCCCTGCGTGCGATGGCTGCCGAGGGCATGCCCGTGGAGGCATGGCCGAGCGCGGCGAACTTTGTGCTCGTGCGCACGTCGCATGCCACGCGCGTGCGCGAGCGTCTGCGCGACGAGTATTCGATTTTGGTGCGCGACTTTAGCTACGCGCCGGGGCTCGCGGACTGCCTGCGCATTACCGTGGGCACCCCGCAGGAAAACGACGAGGTACTGGCTGCGTTTGCCGCGCTGGTGAAGGAGGAGATGTAGATGGACCGCTATGCCGAGGTGACCCGCAAGACGGGCGAGACCGACATTGTCGTAAAGCTCGACCTGGATGGAAGCGGCGTGTGCGATATCTCGACCGGTGTGCCGTTTTTCGACCACATGCTCAACGCTTTTGGCCGCCATGGCCTGTTCGATCTGACGGTGCACGCGGTGGGCGACGTGGAGGTCGATGCGCATCATACCGTCGAGGACACGGGCATTGTGCTGGGCGAGGCGTTTTGCCAGGCGCTGGGCGACAAGGCGGGCATTACACGCTTTGCCGACGCGGCGATCGCCATGGACGAGACACTCGTGATGGCTGCTGTTGATATTTCGGGGCGCGGGCAGGCCTACTGCGAGCTGCCCGTGCCGACCGAGCGCGTGGGCAGCTTCGATACCGAGCTGGCCGTCGAGTTCTTCTACGCCTTTGCGCGCGATGCCAAGCTCACGCTGCACGTGCGCGAGCTGGCGGGCGGCAACTCGCATCACATTATCGAGGCCGCCTTTAAGGCCGTGGGTCGCACGATGCGCCACGCCTGCGAGCTCGATCCCCGCGTGCAGGGCATCCCCAGCACCAAGGGATCGCTGTAACCGTCACAAGGGTAAAACCACCACAAAGGGGACAGGCACCTTTGTGGTGGTTTTGGATGATGAGAAGTGGAGGGGTCGCGTGGGCGAACCGAAGATCGTGGTGGTTGACTACCACAAGGGCAACTTGTCGAGCGTTGCGCGCGGGCTTGCGCGCGCCGGTGCCGCCGCCTGCACATCGGACGATCCGGAGCAGATCCGTAATGCCGACGGCCTGGTCATCCCGGGCGTGGGCGCGTTCTATGACGCGATCGCCTTTATGCGCCAGAGCGGCGAGGCGGACGCGGTGCTCGATGCCGTCGCCGCCGGAACTCCGCTGCTCGGCATCTGCCTGGGCCTTCAGCTATTTTTTGAGCGCGGCAACGAAGGCGTGCCTGCGGACGAGGGCGCGGTTGCCGATGGCAACACCCCCCAGCAGGCCGGTGGCCCCTGGGTCGATGGCCTGGGTATTATGTGCGGTTCGTGCACGCGCTTGGAGTCGAGTCGCCTGAAGGTGCCGCACGTGGGCTGGGACCAGGTGCACATGACGCCCACCGGTGCGGCCGATCCGCTGCTTACTGGTTTTGCCGAGGGTGCCAACATGTACTTCACCCACAGCTACGCGGTGTCCGACGATGCCGATGCCGCCGATGTGCTGGCGCGCACGCACTATACGCGGAGCTTCCCGTGCATCGTGCGCCATGGCAACGTGTGGGGCTGCCAGTTCCATCCCGAGAAATCCTCCGCGCTGGGTCAGCGCATTCTTAAAAACTTTGTGAGCATCGTCGAGGGGGCCGGCCGATGATTCTGTTTCCCGCAATCGATTTGATCGGCGGTAAGGTCGTGCGCCTGGAGCGCGGTGACCGGAGCCGCTGCAAGGTATATTCCGACGACCCCGTGGCCGTTGCCCGCTCCTTTGCCGAGCAGGGCACGAGCTGGGTGCACGTCGTCGACCTGTCCGCTGCCTTTGGCGAGGACGAGGACGCGTGCGCTGCCAACTCGGCGGCGATAAAGGCTATCTGCGGCGTCGACGGTCTGTCCGTGGACGTGGGCGGCGGCGTTCGCTCGCTCGCGCGCATCGACGAGCTTGCCGGCTATGGCGCGCGTCGCATCGCGCTGGGCACGGTGATCGTGACCGAGCCGGGATTTGCCGAGGTGGCGGCTCGCGGCTTTGGCGAGCTGCTGGTGGCAGATATCGCCGCACGCGACGGCCAGGTCAAGGTGAACGGCTGGCGCGACGGCGCGGGCGTGGCACTCGACGATGCCGTGGCGCAGCTTTCCGAGCTGGGCTTTAAGCATCTGGTGTATACCGACATCGCGCGCGATGGCATGCAGACGGGCATCGATGTGGCGGCGTATCGTCATGTGGCCGAGGTCGCGGGCTTTCCCGTCGTGGCTTCGGGTGGTATCTCGACGCTCGACGATATCCGCGCACTGGCCGCGGTGGGTGAGGATGCTATTGAGGGCGCCATTACCGGCCGTGCGCTCTACGAGGGCAACTTTACGCTGGCCCAGGCACTGGTCGCCGCCCGAGGGGAGGAGTAGCCCATGCTTGCCAAACGCGTGATTCCCTGTCTGGACGTCAAGGACGGCCGTGTGGTTAAGGGCGTCAACTTTGTGAGCTTGCGCGATGCGGGCGATCCGGTGGAGCTGGCGCGCGCCTATGACCGCGAGGGTGCGGACGAGGTCGTATTTTTGGACATTACCGCGACGAGTGACAACCGTGCGACGACCATCGAGATGGCGGCGCACGCGGCCGAGGAGCTCGCTATTCCCTATACCGTGGGCGGCGGCTTTCGCGACCTGGCGGGCATGCGGACCATGGTTGCCGCCGGTGCCGACAAGGTGTCGCTCAACTCGGCGGCCGTGCGCGACCCGTCGCTGATTAGCCAGGCTGCCGCGGCTTTTGGCAGTCAGGCCGTGGTCGTGGCGATCGATGCCAAGCGCGTCGGTTTGCCCGGAGAGCCGGGTGCCGACAAGTGGGAAGTCTTTACCGCAGGAGGCCGCAACGCCACGGGCATCGACGCGGTGGCGTGGGCCGAGGAAGCGGCTCGTCGCGGCGCCGGCGAGATCTTGCTGACCAGTATGGATCGCGACGGCACCAAGGCCGGCTTTGACCTGGCACTCACCCGTGCCGTGGCGCGCGCGGTGCCGATTCCCGTTATTGCGAGCGGCGGCGTGGGTACGCTCGAGCATTTTGCCGAGGGCGTGATCGAGGGCGAGGCCGATGCCGTGCTGGCGGCGAGCGTCTTTCACTTTGGAACCTTCAGCATTCGCCAGGTGAAGGAGTATATGGCGTCGCAGGGTATTCCTGTGAGGTTGGACTTCTAATGCTGCGGGCTTCGCTGCGGCTTGTCCAGGCACCGCATCTTGCCGTTCAAACCGTCGCTCGCGTACCAAAGTACGCGTCGCTCCTCTTTCGCGGCAACCTGCGGCACCTGGGCAAGCCTCGCCGACCTGCGATGTTCACGGTAATTACTTGGGAGGAATGATGACTGAGGTGGTAAATGCTACCGAGCTGAAATACGACGCCCGTGGGTTGATTCCTTGTGTGGTTCAGCAGTATGACACCGGCGAGGTGCTTATGGTTGCTTGGATGAACGAGGAATCGGTGGGGCTGACGCTCAAGACCGGAACCACGTGGTTTTGGAGCCGCAGCCGCCAGGAGCTCTGGAACAAGGGCGCGACAAGCGGCAACATGCAGGAGGTCAAGGAGCTCTGGGCCGACTGCGATAGCGATACGCTGCTGGTCAAGGTCGACTCGCCGGGTCCGGCCTGCCACACCGGCAACCGTACCTGCTTCTTTAAGAAACTCGCGTAGGGCGGGCGCTCGATTAGACGCTCGGCCACCAGAAAGGATTGAACTATGGGTGTGCGCACCGCAAACGTTCAGGATGGAAATATCGGAGAGACGCTGACAGGTCTGGCCGAGGTGATTCACGGTCGTCATGATGCATCGCCGCAGGAGAGCTATACCGCGCGTCTGCTGACCGATGTCGAGGACGAGCTGCTCAAGAAGCTTGCCGAGGAGGCAAGCGAGGTGATCATGGCCTGCAAGGATAACGATCACGATCACATCCGCTACGAGGCCGGCGACCTGGTCTACCACCTGCTCGTGACGCTCGAGCGCTACGGTATCACCCTCGACGAGCTAGCCGGCGAACTCAACGCCCGCCGCCACTAGTCGTTTGGGACAGTCTTTGTTGGTGTAACGGGGTCATGGAAGTTGCGGTGAAATAGGGACTGTTTAAGCGCTTCATCAGGCAAAACAATCCCTATTCCACCGCAACTTATGAAGGGATGGCTAGTCGAGGGGTGTGGGTTCCCATTCGCCGGTGGGGTGGGGGATGTCGAAGGTTCGGTAGCCGCAGTCGTAGGCGTGGGCTTGTGCCTCGCGGATATTCCAGCAGATGTCGCAGGCGCGGTGCGCGTCCGAGCCAAAGGTGATGGGTACCTCGGCGTGGGCAAAGCAACGCAACAGCCCCGTCGAGGGGTAATAGTCGTCGAGGCCCTTGCGCGGCGCGGCGGTCGAAACTTCAACGCGGCGGCCTGTATCGTGTGCGCACTCTGCCATCTGCTCCCAAAACGGTGCCGTATCAAAATCGGGCGCAAAGCCTTCCTTCGAAAAGCGCATGAACAGGTCGGGGTGAGCCATCACATCAAAGTTAAGCGGGCTTTCGCAAGCGCGGCACCAGTCGTCGACGTAGCGCTCCCACACGCCGCGTACCCCCAGGTTTTCCCAAACGTGCAGGTCGGTGTCATCGTCGATCCAACCGCAAAGGGAATCGGGTGTATCGGGGCGAGCGACGTTTTCCGTTCCCGCCATACCCGCGGCACCGGCCATGATATCGCCTGGGTTGCCAATCCAATGCACGCTGCCCAGGCGTACCACGGCGCTCTGGGACCAGCGCTCAACCAAAGGCTCGCAGCCCTCGTACCAATCGCATTCAAAGCCATAGATAAGCTCGAGCTCCGGCGCAATCTGCGCGGCGAGTTTGCGGGCGTCCTCAAAGGCCAGACGATGTGCCGGCAGGTCGCCCTCAGTAACCTGCACTTCGCAGTTGGCATCCATGCTGGCAGGCAGGGTGAGATGGTCGGTCGAGACCATGACGCGGCAGCCGGCCGCAGCAGCGGCGCGAACGTTGTCCTCAAACGAGGCATGTCCGTCCGAAAACGAGGTGTGGGTATGGCAATCGACCAGCGGGCAGACAGACATGGCAGCTCCTTTGTGTCAAGCGAATCCGCTCCATTGTAATGGCGCAGCTCTCAACACGCCGGACACGCCGGGGGTCGAAATCGATTGGAAAGGCTGCGCGACGCGCGGTGCGGCCTCGCTTGCGCTCTCAAAACATGTACATCAGCCTCCAAAAGCTGCAAAAAATGACATGTTTGGAGGCTGATGTACATGTTTGGATGAGGCGGTGGAGTGTCGGTTTCTTGCGGGCAAGGAAAATCGCGCTCATCGTGCGCCGTCACATCCGCGCAGCCCGCGATGTGCTAGCGTTTGGGTGAACAAAACGAGCCCGCGCGGAAAGGATCCGGACCGTATGCAATGCGATAGCACATCCCCGCTGTCCCGCGAGACCGATGCGCCCGAAACCATCGTCAAGCTGGAATGCGACATCGACGACGCGTCGCCTGAGGTACTCGCCTACGCCGCCGACCGCCTGCGCGAGGCGGGTGCGCGCGAGGTGCACTGGCTGCCCCTCTATTGTAAGAAAGGCCGCCCCGGCTGGCAGCTGCAGGTAATCTGCACCTACGAGGATATCGAGCGCCTGCAGACGATCATCTTCTTGGAAACCACGACCAACGGCATTCGTCGCCAGGTTATGGAGCGCGTTTGCCTACCACGCCGCTTTGAGCGCGTAACGACGCCATGGGGCGAGGTGTTCGTCAAGGTGGCCACCCTGCCCGACGGCAGCGAGCGTGCAGCGCCCGAGTACGAGGACTGCGCCCGCCTTGCCCGCGAGCACGGCGTGCCGCTCCAGCGCGTGATGCAGGCGGCCCAGAGCGCGGCACTGCGATTTGAATAGCGCGGCCGGCGACATCCCGTGCCCAGCCGCATTAACCCCATCCCGAAAGGATCCCCCATGAAATACCTCATCGCCTCCGACATCCACGGCTCTGCATATTGGGCCGAGCGCCTGGTCGCCGCCATCGAGTCCGAGCAGCCCGACCGCATCGTCCTGCTGGGCGACCTGCTCTACCACGGTCCGCGCAACGACCTGCCGCGCGATTACGCCCCCAAGCGCGTAATCCCGCTGCTCAACGCCCTGGCCGACCGCATCATCGCGGTACGCGGCAACTGCGATGCCGAGGTCGACCAGATGGTGCTCGACTTCCCCGTCATGGCCGACTACGCCACACTGTTCGACGAGACCGGCCGCGAGCTGTTCCTGACGCACGGCCACGTCTTTGGCGCCGGCATGCACAACAGCGTCGACCACGCGCCCGCGTTGCCCGAGGGCTCCGCGCTCGTCTACGGTCACACGCACATCAAGGTTAACGAGGCAAGCGAGGCGCACCCGGGCCTGTGGCTCTTCAACCCCGGCAGCGTGAGCATCCCCAAGGACGGCACGCACAGCTACGGCATCTACGAGGGCGGTGCGTTCCGCCACGTGATCCTGGAGGAGGAATAACCATGGCGCAGCACATGGCTCAGCAAAATGCCGAGGGCTCGCGCGATCTGTCCACGCTGGTCGACGCGTCGGCCGAGCTGCAGCATCTGGTGCAGACCATCTGGCGTCTGCGTCAGCCCGATGGCTGCCCGTGGGACCGCGAACAGACGCACCAGAGCATCGGCAAGAACATGATCGAGGAGGCCTACGAGGCGCTCGATTGCATTGAGGCGGACGACGCGGCGCACCTGCGCGAGGAGCTCGGCGACGTGCTCATGCAGGTAGTGCTGCATGCGCAGATTGCGGCGGACGCCGGTGAGTTTACGCTGGCCGATGTGGCACGCGATATCGACGCCAAACTCATCCGACGCCATCCGCACGTGTTTGGCGATGCGGATGCCGATAACTCCGACGAGGTACTCAAGATCTGGGACGAGGTCAAGCTTGCCGAGAAGGCCGCCAAGGACAAAGCCGTGGCGGCAGGCGAGGCTGCGCCCGAGGGCCTGCTCGACGGTGTGCCCACGCATCTGCCGGCGCTGATGCAGGCCCAGAAGGTGTCGCGCAAGGCAGCGGCCGTGGGCTTTGAGTGGGAGACGGTCCAGGACGTGTGGGACGAGGTCGCCGAGGAGCGTGCCGAGTTTGAGGCCGAGGCCCCTGGCTCGCCCGAGCGCGAAATGGAGTTTGGCGATCTGCTCTTTGCCCTGGTCAACGTCGCGCGCAAGGAGGGTATCGACGCCGAGAGCGCCCTGCGCGCGAGCACGGCCAAGTTTCGCCGTCGCTGGGCTGCGATGGAGCAGATGGCGGCCGATGCCCACGTGGATCTTGCCGAGCTTTCGACCCACGGCCTCAACGACCTGTGGGATGCCGCAAAGGCGGAGGAGTAAGACTGCGGGAACGACGGGCTGACACGCCTCATCGTTCCCGCTAAATTTTTCGAAAATCAAGTGTATCCCTCGGCTAACTTAGGGCATAATGCAAAAAGTGCGACATGGCTAACTTACGGAGACGCACCGATGGTGCACGGTCAGCCGGTCGCTTGCATCCACTACGTTTCCAAGTGAGAGGGAGACAACATGAGCGATATTTTGGACGTTTACGGTCGCGAGGTGCTCGACAGCCGCGGCAATCCCACCGTCGAGGTCGAGGTTGTGCTCGAGGACGGTAGCTTCGGTCGCGCGATGGTGCCTTCGGGCGCTTCGACCGGTGCCTTTGAGGCTTGCGAGCTGCGCGATGGCGACAAGGGCCGCTATCTGGGCAAGGGCGTCTCTCAGGCCGTCGAGCACGTCAACAACGAGTGCGCCAATGCCGTCGCCGGCCTCGACGCCTTCGACCAGCGTGCCGTCGATGCCGCGCTGATTGCCGCGGACGGTACCCCCAACAAGACCAAGCTCGGTGCCAACGCCATCCTGGGCGTGTCGCTGGCCGTTGCCCGCGCCGCTGCCGAGTCGGCGGGCCTGTCGCTGTACCAGTACCTGGGCGGCGTCAACGCTCACCTGCTGCCCACGCCCATGATGAACATTCTCAACGGCGGCGTGCATGCCGACAACAACGTCGACTTCCAGGAGTTCATGATCATGCCGGTGGGCGCCCCGAGCTTTGCCGAGGGCCTGCGTTGGTGCGCCGAGGTCTACCACACCCTCAAGGGCGTGCTGCACGAGGCCGGCCTGGGCGGCGGCGTGGGCGACGAGGGCGGCTTTGCCCCCAACCTTAAGACCAATGCCGAGCCGTTCGAGTACATCACCAAGGCCGTGGAGAAGGCCGGCTTTAAGCCCGGCATCGACTTCATGTACGCCATGGACCCGGCCTCGACCGAGTTCTACAACGCCGAGACCGGCATGTACGAGCTCAAGGGCGAGGGCGTGGAGTACACGAGTGCCCAGATGGTTGATTACTGGGAGAAGCTCGTCGACACCTATCCCATCATCTCCATCGAGGACGGCATGGCCGAGGAGGACTGGGACGGCTGGGTTGAGCTCACCCGTCGCATTGGCAACAAGGTGCAGCTGGTGGGCGACGACCTGTTCGTCACCAACACCGAGCGCCTCAAGAAGGGCATCGAGCTGGGTGCCGCCAACGCGATCCTGGTCAAGGTCAACCAGATCGGCACGCTCACCGAGTCGCTCGAGGCCATCGAGACCGCCAAGGAGGCCGGCTACGCTTGCATCGTGAGCCACCGTTCCGGCGAGACCGAGGACTCCACGATCGCCGACCTGGTCGTGGGCGTCAACGCCGGCCAGATCAAGTCGGGCGCCCCGTGCCGCAGCGACCGTATCGCCAAGTACAACCAGCTCATCCGCATCGAGGACGAGCTCGAGGGCAGCGCGCGTTACGCCGGCAAGGCCGCGTTCTACAACATTCGCTAGGCACGCGGAGGTCGCGGGGGCGGGGAAGACTCGGATTTGCCTTGCTCCAGCCGGGCGCTGTTGAGCACCATTGGGCGCTGGGCCATATGACTCAGCGCCTTTTTTATGTCGAGCAAAGGCTGGCGAAGGCGGTGCGGGCGCTCGTGCTATAACTAGAATACTTAGCGCAAACAAACCTCAACCGCACAAGGCGCACATGGATCAGATTTACGACAACAGGTACTATTCCGCCGGTTCGCGTGAGCCGTCGCCTCGCCGTGCGCGCACGGTGCAGCTCGGTGGGTCCGCCTACGCCGGCGCCGACCGCTCCATGCAGCGCCCGACAAGTACCTCGCGCCCCAATGCTCAAGTGAATACTTCGACAGATGGACCAGTGCGCCCGGCACGTTCGTCGCATCCGTCGCGTCCCTCGGCCCAGACGCACGACAAAGCGAGCAGGCCTTCGAGCCGTCTTTCGGGCTCGGACTTTATGCGCTACGCCAACGACAACGCGGTGGTTAAGGCAATCTATGACTTTGCACATGGCTCTCTGCGCCCGCTGTTTATCGGTATCGTGGTGGCGCTGGCGCTCGTGAGCCTGTATTTTCCCGTACGCGACCTGTATGTGGCTAAGCGCTCGAGCGATATCTTGGCCAAGCAGGTCGAGATTCGCGAGCAATATAACGACGAGCTGCAAAAAAGCGTCGACAAGCTGCTCTCGGAGGAGGGCATCAAGGACGCGGCGTCCGAGGACCTGGGCTTGGTGATGCCCGGCGAGAAGAGGATTGAAGTGCAGGGCCTGGACGGCGATTCGGATGCCTCGTCGAGCCAGAAGTCGTCGAACGCCAAGAAGGCCAGCGAAGTTGCCAAGGAAATCGAAGAAGTCGGTAAGGACGCGCCGTGGTACATCCAAGCGCTCGACATGCTGTTTGGGTTTAACGGCGTCGAGGGCCAGACGGTCGTGTCCAACGGCAAATAGCGCCCGGAGGGGAGCCCGCAATGACAAATTGCAAACGCTATAAGGTAGCCGCGATCGACCTGGGAACGGTGTCGTCGCGACTGGTGTTGGCCCAGGTCGAGGGCGGAGCGATTGTGGAATCGTCCAAGCATACCGAGATTACCGACCTGGGCGAGGGCGTGGACGCGACGGGTCGCTTTTGCGAGGCGGCTGTCGAGCGTGTACTCGCTGCGTGCCGTATGTTTGTGGACGAGGCGCGTACCTTTGGCGCCGCGTGCATCTGCACCACGTGCACGAGCGCCGCGCGCGATGCGTCCAACGCCGCCCTGCTGCTGGACGGCCTGCACGAGCTGGGGCTTGAGCCGCAGGTGATTCCGGGTGAGGTCGAGGCACGCCTGACGTTTTTTGGCGTGGCGCACGACTTTGCCGGCGAGCGCATCATTGTTGCCGATTCGGGCGGCGGATCCACGGAGCTCGCGACGGGCGTCTATGCGCCGGAGCGTGGCGTCTTTGCGCTAGAAGGGACGCGCTCGCTGGACATTGGCTGCCGCCGCGTGACGGAGCGGTTTTTCTCGACGATGCCACCCGCACGCGGCGAGCTTGCTGCCGCTGCCGCGTGGGCAGGCGAGCAGTTCGCCGCCTATTTTGAGGGCCTGCCTGTCGACTTTGAGCGCGCCGAGCGCCTCGTCGCGGTGGGCGGTACCGTTACCACGCTCGTGGCGCTGGTCCACGAACTGGAGCCGTACGACTCGAACTTTGTGCACCTGCGCGAGCTTTCGATGGAGCAGATTTCGGCCGCTATCGAGCGCATGTCTGCGTTGGATGTTGCAGGCATTGCCGCGTTGCCGGGCGTGCAGCCCAAGCGCGCGAACGTGATCTTGGCAGGTGCCGTGGTGATTCGCGAGCTCATGCGAGCCGGCGGCTACAAGACGCTCACCGTAAGCGAGAACAGCCTACTCGCTGGCATGGCCGCCACCATCAACGAGGTTCTCGATGGCGCGACTCCCACCATCGCCTGGACCCCCACTCTCAGCACCCTCTAAATAATTTGCGGTGAAATAGTTCCTAAATAAGCTGGTAAACGGTATAAACAGGATCTATTCCACCGCAACTTCTAAGGGACCGAAGCTGTCTTTTTAGCCCGTCCTAAATTAGTTGGCTTTCTGAAGCGCGGGGCGGTGGGACGTCTGCGTATTTGCTGCGCAAATCCGCACCGGCTTCGGACGCCTGCTGGCGCCCTCGCCGGCTCGCTGCGGACGCTGCGCGTCCGCTTGACGCTCGCCCCCCCCCTCGCGGGTTCGAGTCCCACCGGCATCTAAAAGAAGTGAGCCCGCATCCCTTGGGGACACGGGCTCGAAAGCTCCATATGGT
>JAIHTM010000347.1 GCA_022713905.1 Collinsella sp. | reverse complement strand
GCTATCGACACCGACTACACCCACTCAATCGGCATTCAAAAAGGCCAAATCTAACCCCCGCGACACGCCGAGCCAGACACACATTTTGACCCTTAACCCTTTAATATAATTAGACCCATGTTGATTTCAGGTATCGCTTTCTTGCGGTTGCGCACCAACCGCTAAGGCGGTTTCCTACCCCGTAGGTTAAAAACCGCTCCGGTCCTTTAGCCGGGCGGCTATTTGTCATGCCCGGCTCCCTTTCAAATCCAAGGAGCACACCTTATGTCTGCATACGGACACGGCCGTCACGAGCATGGCCAAAATTTTCTCACCAACCACAAGATCATCAACTCCATCATCGACCTTGTGAAACAAACCTCCGGCCCCATCATTGAGATCGGACCAGGAAGCGGTGCCCTCACTCACCCGATGGCCCACTTGGGGAGGGCGATAACGGCAGTTGAAGTGGACGCAAAACTAGCTGCCAAAATCACACAAGAAACCTCCTCGGCGGCGGTCGAAGTGGTCCATGATGATTTCCTTAACTTCCGGTTACCCGCCACTCCCTGCGTCATTGTGGGAAACATTCCCTTTCACCTCACCACTGCCATTCTTCGAAAGTTGCTGCATGCGCCAGCATGGACTGACGCTGTACTCCTCATGCAGTGGGAAGTCGCTCGCCGCCGGGCCGGGGTAGGCGCAAGCACGATGATGACGGCTCAGTGGTCCCCATGGTTCACATTTCACCTGGGTTCTCGGGTACCAAGGACTGCTTTCCGGCCACAGCCAAACGTTGACGGGGGGATCTTAGTGATCCGCCGGGTGGGTGACCCGAAGATTCCGATAGAGCAGCGCAAAGCCTTTCAGGCGATGGTGCACACCGTTTTCACTGCCCGGGGACGCGGGATAGGGGAAATTCTCCGAAGGGCAGGGTTGTTTTCATCACGTTCAGAAACACAATCATGGTTGCGCTCGCGAGGAATCGACCCCGCGACCCTACCTCCCAGATTGCACACCAACGACTGGATCGATCTCTTCCAGGTGACTGGTTCCTCTCTACCTCACCATCGACCCATTTCACCATCGGGAAGTAGTCAACGACCTCCTCAACGGAAAAACCGAAGCCGGCGGCGTTAATCCCCACCAAAACCGAAATCCACCAGTAGTACTAAAAGGGCTCTTCCGGTTTTAGAGTGCATTGATTAGTTCGCCGGGGGTTCGGGCGTGGCACAAGATATTGGGGTCCTTGGCTTTGTAGGAAAAAGGTATCTAATCCATCCGTACAAAACTAAGGACCTACTGTGCAGCCTAACGGAAATGTCATCGTCGATACCATCTGCCGCACCGCAAAACTAGGAACTACTATCACCGGTGCCACAGAAAACGGTGACGTCACTGTTATTGAAGCCGAACCCGTCGAGCCGATCAATGAATGCCCTACCTGCGGGCAGCCTGGAGTATTCCGCGACCACGTCATCCGCAGCCTGGTCGATCTGCCCATCGTCGGCCACCCAACAACTTCATGTGCGCCTTCCACGCTACCGGTGCACCAACAAGCGTTGCTTGCAGAAGATCTTCCGTGCTGGCCTTGCCTGCGCGCCCGACAATTCAAAGACCACGGACCAGGTGACCCACTGGATCCTGCAACGACTCTGCCTAAATCGGATGAGCGTTGCCGCTGCACCCAAGTCATTAGGCCTGGGGTGGGATATGAAGTGTCCCAGGTTTTGTTCCGTTTGATGAAACCCGTTTTTGAAACAACGTACGGAGCACAACGCACGCCGATGCCAAAGCTTCCGCAACATCGACTACCTCATCAAACCCACGACAGTGGGATTCACACCCTCAATCCCCACGCGTGCAATCTGGGTTAAGGGTCAAAAAGTGTGTCCGGAATCGCGGATTTTCACGGATTGACCTGTAGGTTTCCGGAAAGTATATGCTCCGGAAGCATATATCTAGCCC
>JAIHTM010000346.1 GCA_022713905.1 Collinsella sp. | reverse complement strand
GTACTACTGGCTGCTGTCCAAGAAGATCAACCCCATGGTGCTGATCGTGGCCACCATGGTCGTGGGCATCATCGGCGCGTTCTTCGGCGTGCTGGCGTAGGCTCCTGCGTTTTATTCTGCCCCCAAGGGAAACGGCGACCCGCTGCGGTCGCCGTTTTTTATTACCGAAAGCTAGCTGGAGGTGCTTCGTGATTCGATCTGACAATCCGCCCGATAATGGCGTGGGCGGGGCGATGTATCTATTTGGCACGGCGCTCTTGTGGAGTTTTATCGGCATCCTCGTTCGCGCCAATTCGCAGTCAGCTCTTTTGATCGGTGCCGTTACGGCAATATTTATGGCGCTCTTTATCCTGCTCGTCGGCAGGCCCATCCTCCGCGTCAGCCGTCTTATTGTCCTTGTGGCCGTCTGCAACTTCGTGACGGGCACCACGTTTAACTTTGCCAACCAGCTCACGACGGTCGGCAACGCGATCGTCCTGCAGTACACCTCGATGATTTTCGTTATCGTGTATCAATCGCTCGCAACTCGCACGTTGCCCTCGCCTGCGAAGATTGCCTCCGTGGTGGTTGCTTTTACGGGTATGGGACTTTTCTTTTTAGGCGATTTAAGTGCCGAGGGCATGCTCGGCAACCTGCTTGCCGTCATTTCGGGCGCCACCTTTGGGCTGTGTTTCTTTTTGAACTCTCGCCCCGATGCGTCGCCCATGGTGTCCTCGCTCATCTCCTGCGGTATCTCGATGTTGCCGATCGTCTATTTTGCCGGTGCCCTAGACTCCGTGAGACCGTTTGAGTGGGGGCTTATGCTGGTGCACGGCCTTTTTTGCAGTGGCCTTGCGAGCGTGCTGTATGCCAAGGGGATTGCGCGCACTAACGCGTTTGCGGCCAACTTGGTCTGCATGAGCGAGGTCGTGCTCGCTCCCTGCTGGTCGGCGCTCCTCTTTGGCGAGGTCTTTCGCTGGAACGAGTTTTTGGGCGCGGCGATAATCGTTTTGGTGATTGTAGGCAACTTGGCATACGATGCCTTTGGCGATGGCTTTCTGGTGGCGCTTGTCCGCCATCGAAACAAAGAGCGCGCCTGATGGGATACGTCTGCCGTTTACGGTAAAAAACACCCCGCTGAGCGAGTGGTATTAAATAGTAAGAACCTGCATATCTATAATTGGTATCAAATCATTTGTACCTGGCATGGGTGTTCGCAGCACACCTGGTACGCTTCGAGCCGTGTGATCGAACTCCCGGAATTGATATCAACAACGCGCGCGACGGGTGTGACGACGGTTCGATATTCCTTATTGGGAGGAATTATGCTTGTCCAAGCAATCCTCGTCGGCTTAGTCGGAGCGTTTGGATGCCTCGACTACCAGCTCGGCACCCTCTACGCGTTCCGCCCCATCGTCCTGTGCCCGCTCGTGGGCCTGGTGCTGGGGGACCTGCAGACTGGCCTTGCCGTAGGTGCAAGCCTTGAGCTGCTGTTCATGGGCTCGATCTCCATCGGCGCCTACGTGCCGCCTAACGAAACCGTCGGCGGCGTGCTCGCCTGCGCGTTTGCCATTCAGCTCGGTCAGGGTACCGAGACGGCCATCGCACTCGCCATGCCCATCGCCGTCCTTTCGCTGACGATCGGCAACATTACGGATGCTGGATTCTCGATCATTGTTGACATTGCTGACAAGTGCGCTGCCAAGGGCAACCTCAAGGGTATCTACGCGGCACATTGGAGCATGGGCCTCTTTGGCTGCCTTGAGTACTTCCTGCTGTGCGGCGGCGCATTCTACCTGGGCTCCGACGCCATCCAGGGCCTGCTCGACTTCATCCCGACCTTTGTGATCGATGGTTGCGGCGTTGCAGCCAACATCCTGCCTGCCATGGGCTTCGCCATGCTCGGCCGCCTGGTGCTCACCAAGCAGCTCGTGCCCTTCTACTTCCTGGGCTTCCTGCTGTGCTCCTACGCCA
>JAIHTM010000345.1 GCA_022713905.1 Collinsella sp. | reverse complement strand
AGCATGATGCGCTCGATGGGAAGCCCGTGCTCGCGCTCGATGATGTCGACATGAGCCGCAACAGTGTAGGCGATCCCTTCCAAAGCCGCGCGGACCATATGGCCCCGGGTATGCCTTTCGGTCAGACCGAAGAACACGCCACGCGCCTCGGGATCGTTGAGCGGGGTGCGCTCGCCCGCAAAGTATGGAAGACACAGCAGGCCATCTGCTCCAGGACCTACCTGCCCGGCATCGTGCGCCATGACCTCATAGGCATCGGGGCCGCCGGAGTGTTCGGCATCCATGACATCGCGGTACAACTCGCGTCGCAACCACGCCGTCAACGCACCTGCTGTATTGGTCCCGGCGCAGATGCCGTAGGTTCCGGGGATGATGAATGTCCCTGGCCATAGACGAGCGTCATCGACCATATGGTCCGCCAAATAGATAAAGTAGGCCGTGCTCCCGAGTTGCACCATCATGTCCCCGGGGCAGAACACTCCAGTAGAAATCGCCTCGGCGCCCGAATCGCCTGTTCCGACAAGCACCGGCGTATCCCTCGCAAGACCGGTTTCAACCGCCGCCCGATCCGTGATTACGCCGGCGATATCGGTCGCCGCCATGACTTCGGCCATCTGGTCGGGACGGCAGAACCGCGCGCACCCGCGCTCATTAACCTGCCACGTCTCACGATCGTATAAGGGAAGGAAATCCTCGGCAAGGTAACGGTCGATCGTAAACCTGCCGGTAAGCTTGGCGCATAGATAGGACGAAGCCGTAAGAAACTTCGCCGCCCGCTCATGGACCTCGGGCATATTCTCCTTAAACCAAAGGACCTTAGGGGCGATATCCGACGAACACGGATCGTGTCCAAAGAGCTGGCGAGCGCGATCGGGACCATATTCGGAAAGAAGCTCGTCAATCTGCGGCTTCGAGCGAGCATCGACCCCGTAGAGAATTGCCGGAGCCAAGGCGTGGCAATCTTCATCGACTGGCACGCAATCACAGCCCAAAGCCGACAACCCTACGCAGCGGATCTGGCTCGCCTCGATGCCCGCGCACTCGATAAGCTCGCGAGACAGCCGGCAAAAATCACCCCACCAAATCGCTTCTGTATCGTGCTGATACCAACCATCCTGAGGGTTCTCGGTTTCATGTTGACAAGATGCCTGCGCCACAATTTGACACTCCGCATCTATTAACACACCCTTGGACGCACTCGTTCCTATGTCGATGCCAAGATAGTACGACATGCCGCTCACTCCCCTCTCGCGGCACGGGCGGCAGCCATGAACCGCGCGACCCGTTCGGCTTCGGCAGGGGCGTCGAGCTTGCCGTCTCGCTTGAGGCAGGTACCGACAAACGCGCCATCATAATGCGAAAACACGTCTGTAACGGTATTCTCGCGGCATCCCGTTCCACATACCACCGGCACATCGCCAACACGGGCGCGCACCTCGTCGGCAAGTTCGCCCGAAGCGCCGCGCCCGGCAGCAGACCCACCAATAACAAGGGCGTCCGGCAGGCAGTTGAATACCAGCGAATCGGCAATATCGGGAGTCGATCGGTCGTTAAGGTACACCTCGCCCTCGCTTGTGATGAAATGGAACATCTTTAGGTCATCCAGACGCAGGGCGGCACGGCGGCGCATGGTGTGCGCAAAGTCACGATTGATCAGGCCAAGATCGCCAGCCCAGGCACCGCAGAAATTGCAGCGCGTAAACTGCGCCTCAACGGCGGCGCACAGCTCGATCGTGGCATCGCCGTCATAAATAGCCTCTGCACCCCAAGGGGTCGAGAAATCTGCGGCAAGAGCTCCGATGACATGCCCCATAGCGGCAAGGGTCACTGCCGACACATGCTGCTCGTAGGGCATCGATAGCTCATTGGTGATCAGAATGCCGTCCACGCCACCCGACTGCAGCGCTTCGAGATCGCGCTTGGCGGCATCGATCACGCGCGAAACGCTGCCGCCCGGATAATACAGAGGAT
>JAIHTM010000032.1 GCA_022713905.1 Collinsella sp. | reverse complement strand
GAGCTCGCGCACGAGCGGCAGGATCTCCTCGCTCGTCACCTCGCCAAACACGACCAGGTAAAAGCCCGTGCGGCAGCCCATGGGGCCAAAGTAAACGATACGGCTCGACCACTCGGCATGATTGCGAAGGAAGGTCGCACCCAGGTGCTCGATGGTGTGGCACTCAGCCGTGTTCATGACCGGCTCTTTATTGGGCGTGGTCAGACGCAGGTCAAAGGTGGTGACGGCAGCGCCGGTCGCCGGATCGCGGTCGATGCGACTCACGTATACGCCGGGCTCAAGCAGCAGATGATCGACAGAAAAGCTCGCAATGCGCTCCATGGCAGATCCTCTCGATAGTCAATTTGGGACGGGGCTCTTTTAGCTGGTTCGAATGGTCACACCAATCATACCAGTCAAAAAAGCCCCGTCCCAAATTAGCCACCTGGGACGAGGACCGATGATTATTTGATCCCCGTCCCAGAAAAATCATGCTAGGCGGTGTACGAGATAGTCGCGGCCACCGCATGGCGCCAGCCGGCGATCTTTTTGGCTCGCTCGTCAGCGGGCATCGACGGCTCCACGATGCCACGGGCGCCGTAGACGTCGACGACATCGCGCGTATACATGCCCAGCGCGATACCGCAGGCCCAAGCCGCGCCCAGACCGCTCATCTCGTCGTTGCTCGCAATGCGGATGGGCGAGCCGACCAAATCGCTCTCAAACTGCATCAGGTACGCGTCGCGCGTGGGGCCGCCGTCAACACGAAGCTCGGCAAGCGCCGCGCCCGAATCCTCAACCATCGCATCGATCACGTCGAAGATCTGATAGGCGATCGACTCGTCGGCGGCCTTTACGAACTCCGCGCGACCCGTGGTGCGCGTCATGCCAAAGACGCAGCCCTCGGCGTCGCTCGCCCAGTGCGGCGCACCCAGGCCGGTAAACGCCGGCACAAAGTAGACGCGGCTCGCCGGGCTGGCGGCATAGCACAGGTCGGTGACCTCTTCGGGGTTATTGATGAGCTCCAGGTCGTCGCGCAGCCACGTCTTGACGGCGCCGGCGTAGCTCACGTTGCCCTCGAGCACGTACTCGGTCACGCCGTCCATGCGCCACGCAAGTGAGCTCGAAAGCCCGTGCGAGCTGGCGACGAACTCGTCGCCGACGTTCATCATGACCGAACTGCCGGTGCCATACGTCGCCTTGGCCATGCCGCGGCTGTGGCAGCCCTGTGCAAACAAGGCCGCATGGCTGTCGCCGAGCACGCCGTGCACAGGCACGGGCGCCGGCAAAAAGCCGCCCAGGTCCGTTGTACCGAACAGGCCGTCGGAATCGGTCACCTGCGGCAGGCAGGCAGTGTCGATGCCAAAAGCCTCGCACACCGGCTCGCTCCAGCAGCCGCGGCGCAGGTCAAAGAGCTGCGTACGGCTGGCGTTGGACCAGTCGCAGCGGAACTCGGCGCCGCCCGTGAGCGTCCAGACCACCCAGGCGTCAATCGTGCCAAGGCAAAGCTCGCCCGCCGCAGCGGCCTTAGCAGCCGCCGGCACGTTTGCGAGAATCCAGGCCATCTTGCCCGCCGGATAGTAAGGCGAGAGCACCAGGCCCGTCGTGTCGCGCACCAGCTCGGTCACGCCCTCGCGGGCGGCCAGCTCGTCACACAGTTCACGGGCGCGGGCGCACTGCCACACCACGGCGTCGCACAGCGGCTCGCCCGTCGCACGGTTCCAGGCAACGGTGGTCTCACGCTGGTTGGAAATGCCAATGCCGGCGACGTCGGCCGGGTCGACCCCGGTCTCCTCCACCACGGCGCGCGCCACGGCCAGAACGTTGGCCGCGATCTCGGCCGGATCATGGCTCACCCAGCCGGCCTCGTTGACGATCTGGCGATGCGCGCGGTCGGCACGATGAATCAGATGGCCGCCCTCGTCCACCAGCAGCGCCTTGGTGCCCTGCGTGGACTGATCGATTCCGATGATGTAGTTGCTCATGTACTCTCCCATTCCTTCCGCCAAAGCAAAGACAGCCCGGCGGACAAGGAGCGAGCGGCCGCCAAGTGCCGCAGATTGCCGTGAAAGAGGAGCGCCGCGTACTTTGTGTACGCAAGCGACGGTTTGAACGGCAAGGTGCGGTGCTTGGCGGCCGCGCAGCGTCTGTTTCTACTAGTTGCCGAGGAAGTCGGCGACCGTCTTGGCAATGCCTTCGCCGGTGAGGCCGTAGTGTGCGAAGACCTCGGGCGAGGTGCCGGTGATGACCGGCGCGTCGGGCAGGCTCAGGCACTTGACCGGACGCGGACAATGCTCGCCCACGACCTGCGCGACCATGGAACCCAGACCGCCGAAGGGGCTGTGCTCCTCGACTGTCACGACGGCGCGCGTGGCACTGGCGGCCTCGATCACGGCCTCGGCGTCGAGCGGCTTGACGCAGTACATGTCGAGCACCGTTGCCGAAATACCCCGCTCGGCCAGCAGGTCGGCGGCGTCCACGGCGTGGCGGACCATCTCGCCGGTGGCGACGATCGTCACATCGGTGCCGCGGCGCACCCAGGTAGCGCGGTCCATCTGGAACGGGCACTCATCCTCGGCGTACACGTCCTCGACCGGGTTGCGGCCCACGCGGATGTAGGCCGGCTTGTTGTCGGCGACCAAGGCGCGCACGAGCTCGGCGGTCTGGAAGCGGTCGCTCGGCAGATACACTCGCATGTTGGGGATCGCGCTCATGGCGGCGATATCCTGAGCGGAATGGTGGCTCATACCCAGGGCGCCGTAGGACACGCCGCCCGAGATGCCGATGAGCTTGACGTTGGTGTTGGAGTACGAAACGTCGACCTTGCACTGCTCATACGAACGCGTGGTCACAAAGGACGCCGGCGAGGCGGCCCAGGCCTTCTTGCCGCACGAAGCCATGCCGGCGGCGATGCTCACCAGGTCCTGCTCGGCGATGCCGACCTCAACGGACTGCTGGGGATACTGATCGAAGAACGGCGTGAGCGATGCGGAGCCGCGGGAGTCGGAGCACAGGACGACGATGTCCTTATCGGTCTCGGCGGCCTCGAGCAGCGTGTCGCAGATAACCTTGCGGTTGGCGATCTTGTTAGCCATTGATGGCCTCCTTATGGGCAGCGAAATCGGCGATGATCTGGGCATATTCCTCGTCGTTGGGCAGGTGGTGATGCCAGCCGGCCTTGTCCTCCATGACGGGCGAGCCGTAGCCCTTCACCGTGTTGAGGATGATGACCGTGGGCTTACCCTTGGTCTCGGCCGCAAGCGTCAGCGCGGCGTCGATGGCCTGGACGTCGTTGCCCGGAATGGACAGCACGTTCCAACCGAAGGCGGCCCAGCGCTCCTCCTGCGAGTCCTGCTTCATGACGTCCTCGGTGCTGCCGCTGATCTGCAGACGGTTGCGGTCCACGAGCGCGCACAGGTTATCGAGCTGGTAGTTGCCGCCACTCATGGCGCCCTCCCAGACCGAGCCCTCGGCAAGCTCGCCGTCGCCCATGATGGTGTAGACGCGGTAGTCGCGACCGTCCATCTTGCCGGCAAGTGCCATGCCCACCGCCACGGGCAGGCCGTGGCCGAGCGAACCGGAGTTCATCTCGATGCCCTTGAGCTTGTTGTTGGGATGGCCGATGTAGGGGCTGCCGAACTTGGAGAAGCGGGCCTTGACGTCGTCGAGGTCCAGGTAGCCCTCGTGACACAGCACCGCGTAGTAGGCCTCCATGGCGTGGCCCTTGGAGAGCACGAAGCGATCGCGGTTGGGATCGTCGACGGTCTCGGGCGAAATGTTCAGATGGTTGGCGTAGAGGGTCATGAGGGCGTCGATCACCGACATGTCGCCGCCGATGTGGCCGCCGGCGCCGGCCATGATGATGTCGACGCAATCGCGGCGGAGGTCCCAGCGCAGGGACTCAAGCTCTTCGATAGTTGCCATTTCTACTCTCCTCGCAGGTAGGCTTTGACGTCTTCTTCGATGGGGTCGTACAGGTCGGGCTGGATGCCGATGTACTTGCATGCCTCGTAGAGCACCGGCACCACGTTGGCGTGGATGGCCACGCAGTGGTGGATGTAGGGGCCCTCGACGATCTTTGCCTCGAGGCGCTTGAGGTTCTCGACCTCGACCCACAGGTAGGTGCCCATACCGGCCGGGCCGTCGATGCCGCGGGCATTGCCCAGCAGCAGCGAGTACTCGCCGTTGTCGCCGTCAAAGCGGGCAAGGGTGAGGTCGCCGTGCTTGGCCTCGGCCGTCAGCGCGCCGGGGTGATCGAAGGCCAGCGGATAGGTGAGCTTGGGCTTGACGGCCGCGCAGCTGCAGGGCCAGGGACCGCAGTGCTGCAACAGCTCGCCGTTCTCGTTGTCGGGATGGCGGACGGTCCAGTCGGCGAACATGCCGCGGTGACGGCCAAGATCGGCGGCCTCGACCATGAGCGCGGTGATGGCGCCGTGGATGTCGGTCTCGCAGACGATGGGAATGCCCATCTCGTTGAGGATGGCGTTGGCGGCGCAGGGCATAATGCCCAGCTCGTCCTGCAGGGCGTTCCAGCACTGGATGGCGCCGGCGTTGCAGCCGTACTTCTCGACCAGACGCTTCATGGCGATGGCGAGTCCTGCGACCGCGGGGACCTTGTCCTCGGGGATGCAGATCTCAAAGCTGTCGGCGATGTGGGCGAGCATGGCGGCCATGGCTTGCTCGTCGGCCTGAGCGTCGCGCACAGCCTGAACAAGCTCGGTCATGGGGATGGGCGAAAGCTGGATGTTGAACTTCTCGAGCAGCTCGCCCTCGTTGCACATGGTCGACCAGAAGTCGAACGGGCGGGTGGCCATCTGCAGGATGCGGGTGTGCTTGAAGGTCTTAACGACGTTGCACACGGCCAGGAAGTCCCAGACGCCGCGCTCGAACTCGGGATCAGTCAGGCGGCAGTTGGTCATGTAGGTGAAGGGGACCTGGAAGCGGCGCAGGACCTTGCCGGTGGCGAACAGGCCGCACTGGCTGTCGCGCAGGCGGGTGCCGTCGGGCTCGGGGCGCTCGTCGCGCGGGCCCCACAGCAGCACGGGCAGACCGAGCTCGCGGGCAAGGCGGGCGCAGACGTACTCGGTACCAAAGTTGGCGTGGCACAGCATGATGCCGTCGACGCCCTCGGCGCGGAACTTCTTGACGATAGGCTCGATATGGCTGTCGTCGAACAGCAGGCCCTCGTCGTTGATGTCGTCGATATCAACGATGTCGACGCCGATCTCGCGCAGACGGTCAGCCGTCAGACCACGATACTTGATCGCGTCCGGCGCGCTAAAGATGCTGCGGCGCGTGGGCACAAAGCCGAGCTTGATCTTGTCCATGTACGTCCTCCCCTAATCACATGTTCAGTAAACAGACGCATGTTTCGTTTTGTTCTGTTTACTAAATGTTTTACTCTTTTGTTTAATAGTCTAGCGCGAAAGTCCCGTAAACGGTAGAGAAATCAGCCTAAACGGTATGTAAACAAACTGAACATACAAGGGAAACAAAAAGAGGGCCCCGAAGGACCCTCTCTTAGTAGCGTTAGATATGGCTGCCTTAGCGAGCTTTGCCGCCCTGCGCCCCGGCGTTTTCTTCGCCTAGATCTCGCACACGCTCTGGCGCTCGACAAAGTAGGTCGACACGGCCGTCTTGCAGGTATAGCTCTTGGGGTTGCGGATGTTGCCCACCAGGCGACGCACCGCGATCTCGCCCACCTCGTGCTTGGGAACATGCACCGTGGTGAGCGGCGGGTTGGAGAAGGCGCCCAAAGACAGGTCGTCAAAGCCGATGATCGAGACATCCTCGGGCACGCGAATACCGTGCTCGTTGAACGCGCGCATGGCGCCCACGGCGAGCACGTCGTTCTCGGCAAAGAAAGCCGTCGGCAGATCGTCGCGCGAGACGTTGTCGAGCCACACGCCCATGTCGTGATAAGCGCCCTCGAGCGTGGTACCCAGCGTGACGTGCCATGCCGGGTTGGCCTCAAGATCCGCGTCCTCAAGCGCTTGGCGATAGCCGCGCTCGCGGTCCTTAAAGTTGCGGATCCGAAGGTCGCCCGCCAGATAGCCGATTTGCCTGTGGCCTTTCTCGATAAGGTAATCCACGGCACGCAGCACCGAATCGGTGTTGGCGATGACTACGGCATCGAAGTACTGGCGATCGCTCCAGCCGTCGAGCACAATCAGGTGGGCGGCAGCGTCGGCGAACAGGGCGTAGTCCTCCTCGCCCAGCTCGGTACCCATCAGCACGATGGCGGCCGACGGGTCGGCGATCAGGCCCTCGACCTGCGGGCGCACGGCGTCCAGGTCGCTAAAGTCGAGCGAGACAAAGCTCGTGCTCATGCCGTGGCGACGCGCCTGGCGCTCCACGCCCTCGATGACCGCGGGATGGAAGGTGCTCTCGTCCAGGATGGCGCCCGTCTTGCGCGCAAGCACAAACTGGATGCTCTCGAGCTGCGTCGACTGCTGATAGCCAAGCGACTGCGCGCACTCCAGGATGACCTTGGCGGTCTCCTCGCTCACGCTGCGCTTGCGGTTGAGCGCGTTGGACACGGTTGCGGGCGAAAAGCCGGTAATGCGGCTGATCTCGCGGACGCTTGCTTTAGCCATCGTTCCCCCTAGCATCGGTCGCGGCCGAGCATCGTGGCTTGACCGCCCCGTGGCTCGGCAACTAAACGACCGCAAATTCAATCTAAACAGAATAGTAAATGTTTAATAGCTAGTTTAGCCTGTTGTCAAGCGAAGTGGCACGACTATTCCCCCAACGGGCGCATTTGTCCATCTTAACGTTATTACGCAAGGTCTTCGCCATTGCTTGCTATTACGCGTCGGTACCATTCGAAGCTTTTCTTTTTACGTCTCTCAAACGAGCCCGCACCGCTATCGTCTCGATCGACATAGATAAACCCGTAGCGCTTACGCATCTGTCCTGTGGCGACCGAAACCAAATCGATCGGGCCCCAACAGGTATATCCCATGAGTTCCACCCCGTCGAGCTCGACGGTCTCCCTCATCGCCTCGATGTGGGCCCGCAGGTATTCAACTCGATAGTCGTCTTCTATTTCACCCGAATCTTCCGGCACATCAGGAGCACCCAAACCGTTTTCGACGATGAACAGCGGCTTTTGATAGCGATCCCAGATTTCATTCATGGTGACGCGCAGCCCTTTGGGGTCGATAAACCTCCCCCAAGGCTCCTGTTTTAGATACGGATTAGGCGCCGAGCGAAGAAGGTTCGAATCGAACTGACCTTCCGCATGCGCTTTTGCGACGCGCGTCGAGTAATACGAAAACGAGACGAAATCGACCAGGTTTGCAGCCAGTACTTCGCGGTCATCATCCCGATAGGGCACCTCAAAACCATGGCGGGCGTATTCCTTGAGAACATAGCTCGGGTACGCACCGCGCACCTGGACGTCGGTAAACATGTAATGGCTGCGATTCTCAGCCTGCGCAGCCAGCACATCGTCCGGATCACATGTAGCCGGATAGAAGACACCTGCGTTGAGCATGCAACCGATCTTCGCCCCAGGGCACAGTTCATGACACGCCCCGACCGCACGGGCGCTCGCAACCAATACATGGTGCACGGCCGTGTGAACCGTTGCATAGCGATTCTCCCCTTGCTCGAAGATGATCCCCGCCGCCATAAAGCACGCCTGCGTCATGATGTTGATCTCGTTAAAGGTCAGCCAATAATTGACCAATCCCCGATAGCGCTCGAACACGGTACGCGAATATCGCTCGAACAGGTCGACCAACCTGCGATCGCGCCATCCGCCATACGCATCGACGAGATGCATGGGGACATCATAGTGGTTGAGCGTCACCAAAGGCTCAATGTCATGCGCGCGACACGTCCTAAAAACATCCTCGTAAAAGGCAAGGCCTTCTTCATTGGGCTCGGCTTCGTCTCCTTTGGGAAAAATGCGGCTCCAGGCGATTGATAAGCGCAGGCATTTAAAACCCATCTGGGCAAACAGTTCAATATCCTGCTTGTACCTATGGTAAAAATCAATGCCCTTGCGAGCGGGATAGAAGCTGTCGGGTGCCAACGCACGCGGATCAAGGTCTCCCCGCATGACGTCCATGCGTTGATCGCCAAACGGCAGCATGTCGGAATTGGCTAAACCGCGACCGCCTTCGTTCCATCCTCCCTCGCACTGGTTTGCAGCCAGAGCCCCGCCCCATAAAAAATCTTCTCTAAACATTATGGTGTCGTCCTTTCTATCAAATTCCCGGCCCACACTGTCGAACGCAACGGACTCGGCAAGTGCCGCGCAACAGCACAGTACCGTTGCGCGGCCAAGGGGTCGGACCGCGCAACGGCTGGGGAGCATATTTGTGTAGTAGCCTCTTATGCCTCGACGGATTCAACGGCCTCAGAATCGCCGCTCTTGGACTTCAACGGCATCTTCTCCTGTCCTTCAAATCCAAAAATCATCGCCAACGCAAACGTCACGGCACCGCCAGCAAGACACCCGATGGTGCCAGGGATGATATCCTGAGCAAACATGAGCACGTTCATCCATGGGAAACCAACGCCAGTGAAGATATAGACGTTGGCATGAAGAAGGCTTACCAGCAGACCACCGACAGCACCACCAATCATGTTCCAGGCAAGAGCCTTCTTGTCGCGAAACAGGATGCCGTAGATGATGGGCTCACTCACGCGACCGAAGGCATAGGTGATGAACAAGTTCCAGCCCGTGGCTCGACTCTCCTTGTCCTTAGCGCGCAGGCCATAGGCGAGCGCGATGGCAAGCGTGGTGTAGGCTACAACCGCGGTGCCGGGGTATAAGATGGCGTCGTAACCGTTCTGGAGCGCGGCGGGCAATATGGCGGTATAGATCGGCACGTGCATGCCGGTGGCGATGATCAGATTCCAGAATGTGCCGATAACCGCGGTCGCAGCGGGACCGGCAACAGAGGCGAGCCAAATGATGAAATCGGCCACAAGGCCCATGACAAATTGGACGGCAGGGCCGCAGAGGCACAGCGCGACCGGCAACATCACGAGCACCGTACCCACGGGTACGATCAGAATGCGCAACATATCAGGCGAGATCTTCTTAAAGAAGCGCTCAACATAGGACTGGGCCCAGGTGATCAAGATGACCGGAAGAACAGCCTGGGTGTAGTTGACGAGCTGCATGGGGATGCCGAAGACGCTGAAAGGCTTTCCGTCCTCAACAATAGCGAGCATGTCGGGATAAATCATCACAACAGCGATGAGCAGTGCCAGCACAGGACTCGTTTTGAACTTCTTAGCCGAGCTATAGGCGGCAAACACCGGGAAGTAGTAATACGCCGCATCGCCCACCAGGGAAAGGATCCGATACAGGTCGCTCGTTTCGGACATAAAACCGGCGCCTTCGGGCCCAAACAGAATAACGAGCATCTTGAAGATACCGGCGACACAAAAGATCGGAAGGATCGGGGTGATAGCGCCGCTCACGGCATCGAGCAGCTGATTGAAGAGGTGCTTGGGCGCCAAGCGCTCCTTCCAGCTAAGCTGAGGGCCATCGAGTTCCTCGTCAATCGATACCGTGACCTCGAATCCGCCCTGCTTACAAACCTCGTCGTAGACCTTGTCGACCGTGGGCCCGACCACCAGCTGCACCTGCCCTCCGGCGTGCACGACGCTGATGATAGACGAGATGTCCTCAAGCTTCTCATCATTCGAGAGGCTTTCATCCTTGAGGTTGAAGCGCAGGCGCGTCATGCAATGCGTAACCGAAGCCACGTTTTCCGCCCCGCCCACAGTGGAGAGAATCTGCTCTGCCACCTTTTTGTAATTTGCCATCATTGGCTCCTTTGCACAATCTTGGCTTACTGTTCGAATCGGCAAAGGTCATGCCCCGAATGGCTACGGGTTACAATCCTTTTTTGGAGATGATCCGGTTGAGATGGATCATCAGATAGAGTTCCTCCTCCTCGGAGAGCGTGGCGTCCCACGTTTCACGACAATAGGAACCGATATGCTTCACGCACTCTGCCAACTGCGGAAACTCCTCACGAAAGTTCTTGTACATCTGCATGTTGGCGCTGTTCAGCGACTCGCCGGCTTGAATGCGCTTGAACAGGTACCGCAGATGCGTGGCGAAGCGGGTGAAATCAAAGGAATCGCGGTCGACAATAATGCGGAAATCGCTTTCGAGAATCTCGATAACGTCCTCGAGCATATCGTCGAACTGCTTTGCGGGCTCGGCCGTGGCTTTGACGGCTTCAACAACCCGTGCGTTCACGAGATTCATCGCAATACTGGCAATCTCATCCTTGGGAAGCCGCTCTCCGAGCTCCTTCTCGAGTCGCATGACGATAAACTGGGCAGCCTTGTATTCCTTCGGATACGTCTCCCGCACTTCATAGGCAAGAGGCATCGCGATGCGGACCCCCTTTTGGGCTCGCGCAACGGCAAACGACAGGTGATCAGCCATGAACAGCGTCGCATTGGTCGAGAGGTCGTAGGGCAGTTCGTTGGCAACGATGTCCATAACTTTCGCCGCAAACATCACGATATCCGAGGGAAGATCCCTCATGACATCTTGTCCTTTAGGATCAATGTCGTAAAACGTATGCTCGATTTTAGAAAGAGGGAGCTCTCGAGGAAAATCTCCGCCGAAACCGACGCCCCTGCCCATGGCGATGACATCTCGCCCCTGTCCGTCACGGCAAAGAACCGCGTTGTTGTTAAGCTTTTTAATTGCAAGCATGGTGAACCTCCTTTCAAGAACACTCACAGAAAAAGGCATGATAGCCAATAGCAGTGCTATTGCGGTCATGCCTTACGTAACAATCCGTGTTGTATTGCTCTTGGGCATGCCTCCACACAGGAGTAACAATCCAAGATGCAGAATGCATTATAGCGCTCTCCCCGCCCCGGGGACCATCGGGCTGGCGAACGGTAGATGTCGGCCCGCCAGCGGCCACATCGAGCAGATGGGCGTGCTTCGATCCCGAGCCTAGCCTAGGATGCGGGCCATGCGCGCCTTGAACTCGGACAGAAAGCGCGGGGCGTCCACGGTGAGTGCCACAAGCGCGCTCTTGTCGGGGTCGGACAGGCGATGCTCGTCGCAGATAGTGCGGCCACGATACTCGCCGAGCAGGTCAACGCGCAGGTTGCAGCCGAGTGCGCCCACGAGCGTGGGGTCGATCGCCACGGCAACGGCTAGCGGATCGTGCAGCGCACAGCCGCCAAGATAAGGCGCGTTCATCTCGTATGAGCCAATGTAGTGCTCGACCATGCCTGCAAACGCGCAGCCGGCCATAGTGCCCGAGCCCGTCCAGCCGGCAATGTCGCGGCGTGTGAGCACCGCGCGATGTGTCACGTCCAGACCCACCATGGTGAGCTTACGGCCCGAGCGCAGCACGGCATCGGCCGCCTCAGGGTCGCTCGCCATGTTGGCCTCGGCGCCCGCGCTCACGTTGCCGGGCACGGTAAGGGCGCCGCCCATCACGACCACGCGGCCGATGGACATCATCGCCGCCGCATCGCGCTCCAGGGCGAGCGCCAGATTGGAGAGCGGGCCAGTCGCTACGTAGACCAGATCGGGACCATAAGTGCGCGCGGCATCGATCAAATAATCGACCGCAGCGTTGCCGTCGGCCGAGGTCGCCCCCACCGGCTCGTAGGGCGACGCGGGCACGCTCGCGCCGCCGATGCCGTTCTTGCCGTGAATGAGCGCGGTGGACGCCGGCGGCGTATAGGGCTCAGTCGCCTGCAGAGGACGGTCGGCACCCAGGTACACCGGAACCTCGGGGCGACCCAGCAGATCGAGCACCGCCAGGCAGTTGTGCGCCGATTGCTCGACGCGCACGTTGCCAAAGCACGTGGTGATACCCACGAGCTCCACCTCGGGGCTCGCGATGGCATAGGCCAGCGCCATCGCATCGTCCACACCCATATCCAGATCAAGGATCAGCTTCTTGATTGCCATTGTTCTACTCCGCTTCTCCGTCTTTATCGTTTAACCAAACCAATGTTCAACTTCGGCGCGCGTGGGAATCGATTGCTGAGCGCCCAGGCGCGACACCGTCACTGCCGAGGCGCGAGCACCCGCGGCCATGCACTCAAAGAGCGGCAAGCCCTCTAGGCGAGCCGCCGCCAACGCGCCGATAAACGTATCGCCGGCGGCCGTGGTATCGACTACCGTGCTCGAAAGTGCCGGCATGCGCAGCAGCTCACCGTCATCGCCGAGCGTAACCGAGCCGGCACCGCCCAACGTGATGACCGCAGCTCCGGCACCCCTAGCGAGCAGGACGTTGAGCGCCGCGACGCAGCTTGCATCGTCCGCGGGCAAGATTCCCGTCAGCACCTGGCACTCGGTCTCGTTGGGACAGACCAGGTCGACCGCAGGCCAGACCTCCGCAGGCAGCTCGCAGGCGGGCGCTGGATTAAAGACCGTATAGAACCCCAGCTCGTGAGCGCAAACAAGCGCCTCGGCCGTCGCCGCAAGGTCACATTCGCCCTGGGCGATAAAGACGCTTCCGGCAGCCGGGGCAATCTCGCTGGCGTCGCCGTCGAGCTCATGGGCCACCAGACGCCTCAGCGCGCAGGCAACGTCCGCGCCCGCAAGCGCATGGTTGGCGCCCGATGACAGTATGATGCGGTTGTCGCCCTCGCAGCGAATGATGGTCGCCGTTCCCGTCTCCACGTCATCGCGATGCACTACAAAGTCACAGTCCACGCCGGCGTCTTGGAGCCCCGTCACGAGCGACGCGCCGAACGCGTCGCGACCGACCGCGCCGATCATGCACGTGTGCGCACCCATGCGCGCGGCGGCAACGGCCTGGTTAGCGCCCTTGCCACCGGCGTTGGTGATAAACCCGCTGCCGCCGACGGTCTCGCCCGCACGCGGTATGCGCTCGCACGCCACCGAAAGGTCCATGTTCATACTGCCGAACACCGCAACGATGCCGCGATCTGCCATGGAAACCTCCTCATCTGCGGGCCTTATGCCCACCGTCGGCCGTCGATCGTGCACTCTCGCACCCCCTATAACTTTAGTTCACTTTGATGTGGACGCGCGCTTGAGCTTGCGCCAGCAGCAAGCATTCACAGGAGCAGGCAGTTACAATGAAGGCGTGCTGATTATTCTCGTCATTGGATGATGTTTTATGGAACAACTCTCGCAATCGGGCTCGCGCGGTCGACGCCGCACGGGCAACGAGCCGGCACCGCACGAACGCGTGAAGGGCGGACGCCGTGCCAACGAACCGCGACGCACCGCGAGCCCCCATCGCGCTTCTGCCAACAACGCGGGCCGCGCCAACACTCCCGCCGCGGAGCAGACGCCTGCTCGCCCCAAGTCCCGCTACATCCCTGCACTCGACGGTCTGCGTACGCTCGCCGTCGTCGCGGTGGTGCTCTATCACCTTAACCTCACGTGGGCTCAGGGCGGCCTGCTTGGCGTCACGATCTTCTTTGTGCTTTCGGGCTATCTGATCACGCGCTTGCTGCTCAACGAAGTCGCTAAGACCGGCCGCATCGACCTCAAGAGCTTCTGGATCCGCCGCATCCGTCGCCTGGTCCCCGCCGTGGTGACCGTCGTGGTGGTGACCTGTGCGCTGTGCACCGTCTTCAACCACGTGATGCTCACCAAGATGCGCCCCGACATTCTGCCGTCGCTGTTGTTCTTCAACAACTGGTGGCAGATTGCCCAAAACGTCTCGTACTTCAATGCTCTGGGCGACCCCTCGCCGCTTACGCACTTTTGGTCGCTCGCCATCGAGGAACAGTTCTACCTGGTTTGGCCCCCGCTGCTGCTCGCTATGGTATCCATGCACATGAGCAAGCCCAACACGCGCCGCGTGGTTCTGGGCCTGGCTGCTTTCTCCGCCATCGCCATGATGGTGCTCTATAACCCCGCCGCCGACCCCAGCCGCGTGTACTACGGCACCGACACCCGCGTGTTCTCGCTGCTGCTGGGCGCCTGGATGGCCTTTATCCCCGATCGCGACCTGGCGCCGGTGCGTCTCGCTCATCGTTTGGGGCTCAATCGCCTGGCTGACGCCGCCAAGCACGGCAAGAACGCCGAGAGCAAGCATGACGCTACAACCGACGGCGCAGCCGAGACCGTCCCGGCACAGCCGAGCGCCCTCGTGCGTTTTTGGTCCTCGCCCGCATCCATCGATGTATTGGGCGTCGTGGGTCTGGTTGGCCTTGCCGCCATGGTCGCGCTCACCAACGGCTACACTGCGTTCCAGTATCGCGGCGGCACGCTGTTATGCTCCATCCTCACGCTCATGGTCATCGCGGCCTGCGTGCAGCCCCAGGGAATGGTTGCCCGCGCGCTGTCCGCCGAGCCGCTCGTGTGGGTTGGCAAGCGCTCATACAGCATCTACCTGTGGCACTATCCGCTGCTGTTGCTTATGAACCCGGTCGCCAACATCAACGATACACCGTGGTGGCAGTACATTTTGCAGGTGCTGTTGGTGGTCACCGTGGCCGAATGCTCATATCGCTTTATCGAGACGCCGTTTAGAAAGGGCGCCTTTGGGCGCACCGTATCCGAGTTCCGCGACGGCACCACCACGCCCGCCAACTGGGTGCGCGCGCATATTCCCGCGTGCGCCACTTGCGGCATCGTGCTTGTTATCGCGCTGGGCGGCCTGATCTTTGTGCCGGAGACTTCCGCACTGAGCGGTGAGGGCGCCGAAGTCCTCAACAAGGAAGCCAAAAACACCGCGCCCACCGACCAGCAGGCGGCCGACGACACCGACAAGGACAACGACGGCTTCCCCGATGGATCCTACGACCTGCTGATGATCGGTGACTCCGTGTCGCTGCGCGCCGTTGATTCCTTTGACGGCGTGTTCCCGCACAGTCACATCGATGCCGAAAAGGGCCGCCAGTTTGATGCGGGCCGCGCGACATTTGAGGGCTATCTCCAACAGAACCTTGCCGGCAAGATCGTGGTCTTTGCGCTGGGAACCAATGGCTTGGTAACCGACGACCAGATCGACGCCATCATGGCCGATGCAGGAGATAAGCGTATTGTGGTGTTTGTGAACACGCGCAGCCCGCAGCCGTGGGTTGGCTCTACCAACCAGGCCATCGCCAACGCTGCTACGCGCTACAAGAACGTGCGCGTTATCGACTGGTACGGATACAGTGCCAATCGCAACGACCTGTTCGATGGCGATGGCACGCACCTGTCGACCACTGGCGTGACTGAGTACCTCAACTTGATCCACGATGCAGTCAAGAAGGACCTGCCCGTGCATCCCGAGGATCACGTCAACGATCCGCAGCCGGCGGCCGTCAAGTCTGCCACCGACGCGCTCGTCAACGCGCTCGCCTTCAAGCCGCACAAGCTGGGTACCGACAAGTAATCTGGCAGTTAGGGACGTTCCTTTTATGCCGGCACCTTGGGACACTCCTGCGACAAGCGAAAGCCGCCCCTGGGCCGTCAATTCCAGTCCGGGGGCGGCTTCGCAACAACATGCCAAGGGGTCGTGGGCAAAAAAGGGCAAATATGAGTACTGTTACCATTTTAGTAGCAGGCAAAACCACCCAAAATGGCGTCCGAGCGTCCCTTGCAAAGGTCGCGCGCGCAGACGTGGTGTAAGAGTGTCCTGAGGTCCGTCGCTGCAAGTCCCGATGTTACTCCTTCTTGAGGCCGCGCTTCTCGACTATCTCGTC
>JAIHTM010000344.1 GCA_022713905.1 Collinsella sp. | reverse complement strand
AGGCAAGAGGACAAGCGGCGATCATCCGGCGGTTTACGCTGCAAGCAACAAGTGCTTGGGTATAGTCGGCTCTTTGTTCGTTGCCAAGTTCCTTGATGACCCTTTCATCACAAGCAAGTTCGATATCACGGCATAGCAGAACATAAGCCAGCCACACCAAAGGATTGAACCAATGGATAGTCAGCAGGAGAAAACCAAAAGGCTTCCACCAATGGTCTTTACAATGAATGTGTGCCTGCTCATGGGCAACAACGTGTTCCAGATCCTGACCGTTCATGTTGAACGGGAGATAGATTCTTGGCTTTATGATGCCAAGCACAAACGGAGATTTTACATTCTCGCTCTGGAAAATGTTGTCCTTGTAGCGAACGGCAGTATCAACTTTGCGACGCAAACGCCAATAGCTGATAACGGTATAGGCGACTAAAAGCAGAATACCAATAGTCCAGACAATGGTAAGAATGGTCATAATATTATTACCATTGTTTGCAGGAACAGTAACACCTTCAAAATACCGATCTCCAAGATAGTCATTTATCCGGTTATCAACGGGAGTAATGCCGGTCTGAACATCGAAGCTCGGCCCGGAAATTACTTTTTCAGGAAATGTTTCAGCACTCGGAATCAGGCTCAATGCGCTCTCAAAAGAGAATGGGCAAATCAATCTGATGGCTACGATGCCCCAAAGCAGAATATTGACCCATTTGGGAGCTTTCTTCAGAACGAATCTAAGAATCAGCACAACCAAGACAAGCCAGCTTGCCGATATGCTCATGTTGACGATTTTCAAAAAGAGTTCGTTCATTGTGAACCTCCTTTCCTGATGCGGTCGATCATGTGCTGTATCTCATCAAGCTCATCTTCGGACATAGCCTGATGCTTTGTAAAAGCAGCGATAAAGGCAGGCAGAGAACCCTCGAATTTTTTCTCAACCAGTTCATCGATCTCACACGCCTGGGCTTCATCTTTGGAAACGAGAGAAGTAACAGTGCCATTGTCGTTCTTCAGCACACCACGCTCTCCAAGACGCTTGATAACGGTATAAGTCGTAGTCCTTTTCCATCCGAGTTGATCCTGGCACAGCTTTACAAGCTCGACAGCAGTAACCGGCTCATG
Source organism: Collinsella sp. (assembly GCA_022713905.1). GTDB lineage: Bacteria > Actinomycetota > Coriobacteriia > Coriobacteriales > Coriobacteriaceae > Collinsella. The sequence goes on along the minus strand of JAIHTM010000344.1, from coordinate 869 downwards.
CTCCCACATAATCAAGCAAAACCTATACTCACTTTCGTGAATCTTCGGAAAATCCATATTCATGCCCTCCATGTCTACACTGTTAGACTCCATAGATAGTCTACCACATTAGACAATCAAAATCAATAGAGTTCACAGAAAAGATACAAAAAATGCCCGCAGAATTTCTCCCACGGGCAAGGTGTTGGTTAGCTATCAAGTGGTTTGTATTCAGTTACAGTTTTCAAATAGGTTTCTGGATCACCGTTCAATATCAAGTCTGCATATCCAATCGGATCATTGTAGATCAGATAGTCCAGTTCTGACCGCTGATACATATTGTCGGCAATCTCGTTTTCCACGGCGATGGTGTTAATCGCAATCATGCTACCATTTGCAAATTTCAGTTCCACACAGGCATTATCCATGTTGAACTCACAAGAAATCAATCTATCCATAAGAAACCTCCATTTTGCTGGATGTTAGATCATCCCAAAATATTTGAATGCTTCTCGGATTGCTTTTTCCTTCTCCGGTGGGCATTGTGGCTGTCTGGAATCCTCGGACTTCGGCAGATTGTAGTTCTTGCCGACTTCCAGTCCGCATTTTCTCTTTATCTGAGAAATATAAAGGTTGGAAACCTTTAACCCGGTATGCTCCAAAACATACTCCTTGATCTGCGGATAGGTTGCTCCATCTTGGAACTCCGACATATCCATATCTTCCAAAGAGAACTCAACCCGAATCTTTTTCGAGTCGACTTCGCCCTTGGAAAGCAAGACAACCGTCTCCACATGCGCGGTGCGGGGGAACATGTCCACCGCCACGGCCTTTTTGAGGGTGTAGCCCCGCCCGGCGAACCGCTTCACGTCCCGGCCCAGGGTGCCGGG
>JAIHTM010000343.1 GCA_022713905.1 Collinsella sp. | reverse complement strand
CTGCACCGCCGCAGCGCATTCCGTTCCAGTCTGCATACGAATGGACGGAGCCGACTGTTCCAACCAATCCAAATAATCTTCTAATCCCTTGCGATAGGTTTCCCAACCTTCTTTCGCGCCACGATCTTCATCAAGCAGATCGTCGGGATGCATGAAGTGCGTGCTCACATAGTGCATGTTCAGTTCGGAAACCGCGGCAAGACGCATGTATGAATTATTCACCATGCTTCCCGACACAATACGGGGAGCTTCAACCACACCATCGGCTGCCACGCCGAACTCCTGCACATACTCCAGAGAACTGTCGGGAGGAAAGGCCATGCTGGCGATGGCACGAATCTGAGGCATATCCTCACCGATGATTTGGCGGCCTTCACTGGAAAGAATATTGGACGGCGGCACATAGACCGACGATGTCGCAGCGGGAAGCACTGTCTTTTGAAAGGCAATCAGTTCGTTCAACGAATCGACGATGGCTTTGCGATTCGGCCATTGCACGTACGTGTATTCGTTGCCGTAATCCGTATTCGGCAACACCAACGGCTGATGATTGTACCCGTGATATCCGATTTCGCCGTTTTGCCGAAGCAGCAATCCTCCGTAATACTCGAATTGTGTGTTGTCCGTCTGCCGTACAGGATCATTCTTGGTATCATCGCCGTAATTCTCAATCATCACACCGGTGAAACGAATACCGTACCGTTCCGCAAGACGCACCAAATCTGGCCACCATACTTGAGAATAGAATTCGGAAATGCTCATGTTGTAGTCACGTTTGATGTATTTGCCATTGCCAGACGGTACTGGAGACGGAAAATCGTCCAGGTAGAAAGCCGCGCTGTTAATCACCGGATAGGCCATGGCGGAACTGAGCAGACTGAACGCCAAAGCGTAAAATCCTCGAACCATCTTGACGTAAATGCCGATATTGCACATCACAGCCGTTCCTGACTCCACCGAGCTCCTCCACACCAATGGCGTTCTGCCATCGCTGCTGACCGCCTCCACCTGTGCACGATCATTCAACGCGACGCTCAGCGACGATTTGAACGGGTCACTGAACATGTATGTCTGACCGCCACCCAACATAAAATCCTTGGACGGTGTGATGCCCTCAGTCACCACATATTTGTATGCGGACGATTCAATGCCGATCTGCGGGCCGATCACATCCAGATAGCCGGTTTTCTCCGGGGTCATGGCGAACATGACGCCGCCGCCCTTTTTGACCCATTGCATGATCTGCAGCACATGTTCGCCCAACGGATCCAAGTTGGGCATGGCAATCACCATCGTCTGATACTGCTTCAACGTAGGAATCTCGTCACCTTGCGCAAGATCGACGGTGACAGTGGGCACTTTCATGTCAAGAAGCACACGGTCAAGCATGCTTTCAGCATCGGAGACACCCTCCTGCGAACTGTCGATCACCAAAAGGTTCGTGGCTTTTTCGCCAGCGATGGCGTCGGCTGCTGGAATGGCTTTGTCTCGATCCAAGTAGGTGATGTCGAACCGCGTTGCACCGTAATGCACGCCCAGGCTCTCCACCAGCAACACCAAAGCGATGGCCATGAACATGGCCCAGACTTTGACCAGACCTTGCCAGCGGAATCGCTTCCACTTGGCCAACACGTCTGACAGGAATCCTCTGGTCATGCGCGTTCAACCTCCTTGGTTCCAGTCCAGAACCGCAGAGCTCGTCTTCCCTGGCCACCGAGATAAATATGTTTGCTTTCGATCTGCTGAACGGTTTGATGCAACGCATCGCCATCATTGCGTGCGGCATCGAGTCGCAGACGCATCAGCCATACATCGCCTTGATCCGGCCACCGTTCCATAGCGCCGTCAACGGTGTGTGCGGCATCATCAAAAAGTCCAAGATCAATCTGCATTTGCGCAAGACGGCACGCAACGTGATAATCGCCATGTTGGCGAAGTCGTTCCTGCAACACTTCGGCATATCGTTGTTTCTGCAACTGCAAAGCGTATCCT
>JAIHTM010000031.1 GCA_022713905.1 Collinsella sp. | reverse complement strand
GTTGTCATAGCTGGTTGGTGATCCGCCTCGGCTGTATGGGATGATCTCATCGAGTTCGCAGCTGAGTGGGTGTGGTGTTTTGAGTGTGAGGTCTATGGGTTTGCCGCACAGCGGGCAGATCGGTATTGGTCCTTCGGTTGCGATGTGTCTGGCCTTGCATTTGCGGCGGGCTGCTCCATTTTGGTATCGGCCTGAGCCTGCCTTGTTGCTCATGTTCCCATCCTGTGTGTTTGGTGGCTTGGGCGAGATTCTAGTTCGCGGACCGGTTGTCGTGTTTGCGGGTCGCCGTGCTGTCTCGGCATGGCCGGCTGGTCCTCTGCGGTACGCAAGCCGTGGCATGCGCGGTTGGCTTCGATCCAACGACCTGCGGTTTTGGAGACCGCCGCTCTACCGGCTGAGCTACGCGCATAGGTGGGTATGGTAAAGCCCCTGAGATGTATGTCCCAGAGGCTTTCGCACTTATCCTGATACGGAGTATACCACGGGGTGGCAACAGCCTACTGCCGGCTGGAATATGCCATTGCCATGCTGACTATCTCCCTGATGCTGAATTCGTAGTATCCGTCTTCCACTGGCTTGCTGCTGGGGAGTTTGCCACGGCGTATCCACATGATGATTACTTTGCGGCTGACCTCGTATCCGTAGTTCTCACGCAGCCATTCGCTCATGCCCGCAGGTGTCTTCGTGAGATGGATTGCCTCGGCCTTGTCGCGGCTCTGCTCGCGCAGCTCGGCCACGTCGATGACGGCCCCGCATTTGCAGAGTCTCAGCGTCTCGCCCTTCGCGGCGGTCACCTCGCGTCCGCATTCGGGGCATACGCCGATTATCCTGCGTGTGCGCGGCTTGCGGTCGATGAGCGGTTCGATGCGCTCGCAGGCGTGGGTGAGCCATGTCAGCCAATGTCCCGAGCGGCTGGCGCGGCATAGGTCGGGCAGTCGTCGTGGAGCGTCCCTGAGCAGGGTCTGCCATCTCGGACGGCTTTCCACGCCGGTTTCGTTCCACATGTCCTGCAGGCCGTCCTCGGTCTGGTCGAGCATGTCCTGCGCGTGGAGGTTGATGGGCGCGGGTGCCGCGCCTCCTTGCGGTTTGCCGCCCGCTCCGGGTTCGCCGAGCTTGTACTCATGCCGCGCGACCCGCTGCAATAGTTGCATGTTGCGGCGCAGCTGGTGGAGTGTTTTCGCGTACTGTCGTCGGCAGTCCCGGCAGAGCGTCCACGGTGCCTCGACCTGCTGGCTGCCGCAGTGTTGGCATGGTTCGGTTTGGATGATCATTGTTTGAAGCCCTCCACGTTAAGCTATGATTGGTGCTTGGTGAGCGTGCCCTCCGCCATTTTGGTGGAGGGCTTCGTTTTATTTGGTATTGCGGGTCATTGCTCGAACAATGGAGGTTCGATGAATTCGACCTTGCGCGGCGGCTTCGGACGACCGTCGCCCTCGCGGATGATCGCACGCACTTCCTCCAACGGAAGGCCCAATTGACGGGCCGTTTCCGTTGCGCTGTAGCCGCGCTTATGCCATACGAGCACTTTGTCCCGTGTTGTCTGACTCGTCACTGCACGCCTCCCGCCATTGGGTCGATAAGCTGGCAGCTCATGGCGTCGATGCGCCCATCGGTCTTGGCCTCGATGCACAGGCGTTTGATGTCGCCCGTGGTCTCAATTTTTTGCACGATGGTCTGCTCCGGCTGGTCGGGTGTCTGCACGGAAGCCCAGCAGACGAAGCAGATGGCCGTCAGGCCGGACACCACTAACAGGATCACAGTAGCGAGCATCGCTAACCCGACGAAATTCTCCAACGTCCAGTCCTTGAATGGTTTCCTCATGATTCCTCCTTGAGCGTGGCGACATATTCGATGGCCTTGCGCTCACGTTTCGCGTATTTCTCGCATTTGCGCTTGAGACGTTTGAGGCTCATGGCGTACAGGCGGCCTCGGAAGTCGCCGTCCTCGCGGATTTCGGCCTCGTACCGGCTTATGGTTGATGCCATGAATTGCGCGGTCAGATGGTTTGTAAGCTGAATCTCGTTCATGCGTTTTCCTTCCGGTAGGGGTTGTTGTCCTTGTACACGTGTTCCGCCTCACTGCTGATGATGCTCATAGGCGGCCTCGTTCCTGGTTGTGGACGAGGCAGTCGCCGGGATCATCCTGGCGTGCGTACACGGTGCCTTCCCGGTCGCCGTCCGGCGCGGTCAGGTCGATGGGACTGTCTTCGTCGTGGACGTTCCCCCGCTACCGGGCATGGCCGTGTTCGCGGCTCATGAGCGTCAGGGATGCGCCGTCGCCAAGGCTGGCTTCCAGTAGGCTCATATATCTGACGTCTTCGCCGTCCCGGATCACGCACTCCTCGCGCCCGTCGTCCATCATGCCGACCATGAGGAGGGGCAGTCCCGTCCCATCGGGGCGATAATGCTCGTCGTCGCGTATGATCTCGAACGGGCGGGATGCGCCTTCGCCGCCGGTCGGGTTCTCCCACGTGATCCAACCCTTGTCGCCGACGCGCGGCGAATCCGGGCCGTACCACCCTTCGTCATGGCGGTCATCGTACTGGAACCGGTCGAGTAGTTGGTGTTCCAGTTGTTCGTCAAGTGCTTTCATTTTTTTATTCCTTCCGTTGGGATGGTTTCACCGGTGTGGCTCCATGTATTCGAGCCCGTGATAGTGGGATTCGTGTGCGTACCGTTCGTTGATCGGGGTGTTGAGGATACGGTCCACGTCCAAGGTCACGTTCTCCCGTTCCGTCAGGTCAAGGTATTCGCGCAGCCGGTCGCCCGCATCCTTGGTCGTGTAGAGGCATTTCGCGGGCGTATGTGCGTAGTCGTAGATGGCGGCCATCACGCGCCTCCCAGCATCGAGCCGAGCGAGGCCATGCCGGGTCGCGAGGCTCCCGCGAAACGGCTGACCGTGGAACGCTTCTTCGGTTTGGCGGCGGGCAGACCGAGCGTGCTCCGCTGGGTGAGCGCCGTCTGCTGCGACTGCTCCGGGCCGTTGCCGAGCATCCGCTGGCGGCGGTACATCCACGACTCGTCCTCGGATAGGCCCAGCCTCTCGCACTCACGGCCGATCTGCGCCTCCGAGGGCTTCGACTCGTTGCGCATCCGGCGCACCATCGCGTTCACATCGCCCGAACCGCACCAGCGGCCCGAATCGTTCGCCGCGTAGAAGCGCTTCACCGCCTCCAACGCCTCTCCCAGCGTCATGTCCGCTCGAAGCTCCGAGTGGAACGCTTCAAGCTGGATGTCGTCCCATTGGGCGTTGCCGTGATGCGAGTTGATGAGCGACAGGATCGCCGCCGCCTCACCCTTGCTGAGCATTGTTTCCTCCTTGGGTTCGCTGGTATTCCGCCCTCTCGGCGGGGGTCATGTACTGCCACGTGCGCGCCATGTTCGCTTCGAGGTTCTGCTGCGAACGGGGTTTCGCCGATGGCGAGGGGCGTGCGGTCGGCTCGGGTTTCGCCGGCAGCGGGTCGTCGTCCCAATGCTCGCCGTCCAGCCAGTTGGCCGGGGTGAGCGTGTAGCCGGGCTCCCGGTTCGGGTCCGCCGCGTACTGGGCGGCTTTCGAGATCAGGAACGTGTTGTTGGTTTTCCGTCGCGCCTTGCGCCAAGCCTCGAAGGCCTTGCGTTTGCCGTTCTTGCGCGGATAGGTTTCCCAGAACTGCTCGAACCCGAGCGGATAATCCTCGTCGGCGCTCTCTGCGGCCCCCTCGGCTTGCGAGGGGGTTTGGGGGAGAGAGAATTCTTCGTCAGAAGAATTCTTTTGGTTCTTGGTTCTTGGTTCTTGGTTAAAAGACATGGGCGTGACAGACTCATTGTCACGGCGTGACATGGGCGTGACAGACTCATTGTCACGGCGTGACATGGGCGTGACAGACTCATTGTCGGAGTCGGTCACGGTCTTGTTCGCGTCGCGTTCGCGCTTGCGGCGCTGGCGTTCCTTCACCTTCTCCTTCGCCTGCTCGATCTGCTCCGCGCTGTTCTGGTACTTCAGATAGTTGCGGATCACGTAACAGCCCTCGTCGCTGCCTCTGAGCAGCAGCCCGGAGGCAGCGAGGTCGGAGACGTCCTCGTCCGAGGCGTTGAGGACATACAGCAGCTCATCCTCCGCGATGATGCCGTCGGAGGCGTGGTCGGAGCACCAGCTGATGGCCATGACGTACAGGAGCGCAGCAGACGGGTTGCGTCGGCGCAGTTTGAGCACGTCCCTGTCCTGCCAGAAGTCATTGCTCAGTCTCGCGTAACCGGCCATGTCAGCTCCTCCCTCCTAGATATGCGATGAGTATGGCGGCGATCCAGAAGTACCGCCGCCAATGTGTGTTGGCGGTCACTCGGAAAGCCCCAACGGGAGTCCGCAGTTCAGCAGGAGCGCGAACCGTTCGAGCGGCATCCACACGAGCGTCGGATTGTTGGGCACCGGTTTCGACTCGCGGCGCAGGCGCACGGCGAAAAGCGCGTTCTCCTCGCTCAGCTCCGAAAACACGGCGAGGAACCGTTCGAGCACGTCCACGCTCAGAATCGCCATCTGGCTTGCCATGCCCCTGAGGCTCTTCACGCCCACGCCCTTGCGATGCTGGACGAGCACCCCGTAGGGAGTGTCCATGTTCGCCATCTCCACCAGCAGTTCGCGCCAGTGTTTGCGGTAGTTCGGCTGTTTCGTGTCCTTGCATTCCACGCACACCGGCTCGCCACAGAACCGGACGCCGATCAGATCGCCCTGGTCGGCGTTGCCATGCAACGGCATGCGGTCGATGCGCGTGTCCTGCAAAGCCCACGCGAGGTAACGCACCGTCCACGTCTCAAGGCTCGTGCCCTTTTTCTTGGCGGGGTTAACCATTCTGCTCACCGTCCTCGTGTGCGGCTTCGATGGCGATGGTCTCGAAGTTCGGCTGCTCGGTGGGGAACATGCTTTTGAGCGTGTCCATCGTCTCCGCGATGGAGAACTCGGAACTGCATGAGATGTGGTCGCCCATCGTGTACTCGAAACGCTGGCCGCAGACACGGCACCAGCGCGGCAACGGGTTCCGTTTCAGCAGCTGCTGCGTCTCCCTCAGGTCGGTGGTGCCTTCCTGAGCCCATACGGGTTTCTTGCAGCGCGGGCACAGCGACCAGGGGGGCGTTTCACGACCGGTTTGGCCGGCGCGAACAGCTTCTTCATGGCCTTCTCCGTGGAACCGAACACCAAGGGCCACGAGTCCATGATCTGCTGATATCGTTCCTCCGGCCGGTCCTCGAAATCATCACGGAACCGGTTGAATTCCTCGATGCCGCGGAAGATATGGCTCGAGGCGAGCCACAGCAGGGTCACGGCCACGTAGTCGGGGTAATAGCGGTTAGGTTGCACGCTGACGCGCACGGTGGTGTCGTAGGAGAGTCCCGCCTCCGCGTCCAACGCGCTGTAGGACACCTCCATCGAGTGTGCGAGCGTAATCAATTGGTCTTTTTCAGCGTTCAATGTGATACTCCTCTTCGGCTTCCTCTTCGCATTCTGGGCATGGAATCGGCCGTGCCGGGTACAGCGTGCAGCCGTGCTTCGGGCAGACCGGTTCCACGTCCGTCGGCGTCTCATCGTGATACAGGTGCAACATGGTCAGAACTCCGGGTCGCCGCCGCCGTTGCCCCACGGGTCGGAGGCTGGTGGCTGCGACGGCTGGTATCCGCCCTGCGGCTGCTGGCCGTAACCACCCTGAGCGCCGTAACCCTGAGACTGCCCGCCGTTCTTATAGCGCACGTTCGTGATGGCGACGGCGCTGGCGTTGACGTTGCAGGACGCGGCCAATTCGCCCTGCTTGGTCTGGTAGCCGTTGAAACCGTTGACCTCGCCCACGATGGTCACATCCACGAACTGGTCCTGATTCTGACGCAACTGCGCTATCTGGTCAAACACGGGATTGAGGTTCGCGTAACCCGCAGGCCACACCGAATAGTTCTGCTCCGGCTGGCTGACCCAGTTGCCGTTCCGGTCACGATAGCCCGGCGATACAGAGACACGCAGAAACCTTTTCCCATTCTTCGTCTCCTGCACGCCCCACGCCGTGCCCTGGATGATGATGCTCGTCCTGCCCGCCATGGTCACTCGCCTTCCTTCACGCTGGCCTTCAACTGGCCCAGCACCTTGTCAAGCTCCGCTTCGGTCAGCTCGTCGCTGGCTTTCACTTCACGGTCCAGAACCTTCGAGATGGTCTCGCACGCCTCCGCGTCCGAAGCCACGCCCAGACCCTGAAAACGGCGAATCATCTCAGAACGCTTCACATCCACGGAAGACGGCTCCGGCTGCGCTTCCGGCTGCTGCGGTGCCGGAGCCTGCGGCTGTTCTTCCTCCTGTGCGGGTTCCACGTCGATGGCGGGTGTCATGGCATCGTCGATGGCTGGTGCCAGCACGTCGGAATAGTCCGGCGTGGTCTCGTCCACCGTCGCGGCGGTCTTGGTCTCCACGCTGACCGGAAGGTACTTGAAGCTGCGGCGGATAAGCGTCTTCATGCCCATCTCCACGAAGTTCGTGGCCCACGGGCCGGTTACCGCGTTGCCCTTGTACTTGCTGCGTGGCGCGTAACGGTCGCGGTACGCCTCCAAGTCCTTGCGGCTCATGTAGCTCGCGTATGTGTTGCCGTTCGGAAGGTCGATGGAGAGGAACACGAACTTGAGCTTGTCGGGGGAGTGATCGGCGTCGAGGTTGATGTCTTCGGGGCATTCGATGTACGGCGTGCCCTTCGCGTCCATCTTCAGCTTCACACCGTCGTCCTCGTACACGGCCACCGGCTGCGCGTAGATGCCGCTGTTCTCCAGCAGCTTCAACATGCCTTTATAACCGATGACGAACGTGGCGTCCGGCTGGCCTCCCTTGTGGTTCTTGTTGCCATAGGGGAGGATGAAGGCTTGGCCGAGGCCGTCCACGTTCGAGGGTTTCAGGCCGAGCGCGGCGCACTGCATGAAGCAGCTCAACACGCTGACCGGCGTGCAGTTGCGCAGTTGAGGTTCGCGGTTGATGGAGCTGATGCAGTATTGCAGCAGCATGTCGGGCTTGAGGTTACCGCCGATGACCTTCTCGATCTGCGGCCATGCGCTGCGCACCATGTCTCGGATATCACGTTCGGGGTTCATGGCCTGCATCTGCACGTTCTGCGCCTGTGTTGCGAGTTGTCCCATAATCGGTTCTCCTTACTTGGTTTTCTTCGGTTTGATTTCGGTAAATCGGAAGGTGCGGCCCTCCCATGGCTGGACCACGCGCGTGTAGCCCTTGCGGGTCGAGTGCTTGTAGGTGGCTTGCATGTTCCCGCAGCGCACCCCCTCGTGGTCTCCGATGTAGGTGAGGATGCAGTCCTGCAACTCCTCCTTGCGTTGTTTCAGTGCGTTGAGGTCGCTGGTCACCTGCCTGTAGTCGGCCATGAGCTCGCGCAGATCAGTGCTGTCGCTCATGTCCTCGATGCCCTCCGAAGGCTCCGGGTAGGCTTTGGCCACGTCCACGCCGGTGAGCGCTGGCATTTCGTCTCGGGCGACGAAACCCCAGAAGTCCTCGGCGGCTTTGATTACAGCGTGAATGTCGTCCTCGTCGCGCTCGAAGCGCACCTCGACCGGCTCCGCCTCGCCGATGTCCGCGTAGAAATACCCCCAGCGGAAGCCGGTGACCGCCATGTAATGCGTGACCTGAGCCATGTAGTAGTCGGGGGCGATGAGCTCGCCCTCGTCGTTGTGCCAGTCGGTGCGGCCACGGTTCGCGTTCGCCGTCTTGATCTCGAGGATGCCCCACGAATCGCTCGCCTCGTCGTAGATGAAGCCATCCAGCGAGGCGTGCATGACCGGGTGGGCGTCAGACACGAGGCTGATGTCGGTGCCGTCGATGACCTGGAACTCCGGGTGGAGCTGGCGGAAGCGGCGGCGCAGTTCGACCTCAAGCGCGTTGCCCTTGATGATCGCCCACCTGCCGCTGATGTCCTCCGGCTCCTGACGGCCAGTCTTCTCCAACCACAATTCGTAGGGCGTCTTGTAGGTGTTGAAGCCGAGGATGGTGCTCATATCCGACCCGCCGACGCCCTCGGTGCGGAAGGAGAGCCACGCCTGATGGCGGCTCTCCTTCGTGGTGCCCGCCCCGCCGAAGCGCCTGATTGAGAACATGTCGGTGCTTTCGCGGGCCTTGTCGATGGTCATGCGGCTCATAGCTGATCGCCTCCCGTCCGCGTGGCGGCGAGCGCGAGCACCGGCTCCATGGCGCGCAATGCGTGGCCGGCGGCCGCGTGTATCTGCGTGCATGGCGTGCCCTGCTGCCCCTGCCTGACCATGGACGCCTCGACCTGCAGGAGCGCGTCGGCCGCATCGCGCAGGATGCGCAGCCAGCGGGGTGCGAGCAGCCTGATCTCGTCGGTGTCGAGCAGCGACTTCACGCCGGGTTCGATGCTCACGCCGCTCTGGAGCGACGCGATGAACAGGAGGTTGTTGAGGGACTGCGCGTCCGGCTTCGCCGTGAGCGAGTCCAGCCCGTACAGCAGCTGCTCGCTGAGTCGTCGCATCGCCATCATCCAGTCGTCGGCGTCGCCGAAATCGTTGGATTCATCGGTGCTGTTCTGGTTCATCGTTGACCTCCGTAAAGATATTCGGCGCGGCTGCACCGGTTGCGTTTGTCCGCGTCCTCCACGTCCTCGCGCCGCCAGCCGATGACGCGGCCGTTCTTCCGGACCGGCTCCGGATAGGGGCTGGGACGCTCCCCGGAGCTCCACTTGTAGACCGTCGAACGGCTGTAGCCGGTATGCTCGGCGAGCTGCCTGACCGTGACCAGTCCCGGCAGCGCATTTGAAACCGCTGTGCCCATGGCGTATCCTTTCTCTTGGGTATTCCTTTCGGACAGTTCCCGTGCCAGCGGGGACTGTCTTTTTTTTTCGGCTGAAACCTTGTGGTTTCGTGGACGGCCCGGAATCGAACCGGGTCCCGGCCTTTGCCCCGCGTCATGACCCGCGTGATCTCGTCCGGGGGCTACCTGCGCCGCCCCATGATGCCGCGCCGGATAGGTTCGACCCCGCAGGGGTCCCGGCGCGACACCGGTTTGAGAACTCTTCAGTTATGGTTATTTGGTTTTAACGACTGACCTTTGTCGCCGGCCGCGCGTCGGAAGATGAAGAAGAAACGACGCCCGGCCAAGACCTATTCGCGCTCGGAGTCCTCCGGGAACAGCCACGGGGCATCGCTCGCGGCGAGCATCAGCAGCGGCGCGAAAGCGCACACCCCGCCCACGGCGAGCAGCAGCACCGCCACGACCGCCCCAATCGGGCGGGAGCACCCGTCATGCGAGAGGATCCACGCGAGCGCCGCGATGACGAGCGCGAGACCCGCCGTGCAGGATGCCAGCAGACAGAGCACCGGATAACGGTCGAGGAAACGTCGGGTGGCGGGGCGAACACCGGGGCCGGCAACGGGTGCCCCCATCGCTGTACCGGACCCCGCCGCCCGACGGGGCTTGATATGCTGGCCGTGAAGGTCATCGGCTCTCATTGGACGCCTCCCTTGTCTCGCGCAGGGCGCGGTTGATCTCCTGCTTGATGGATTGCAAGCCGCCCTTGGTGACCCTGACCGCCGTGTGCCCGTCGAGGGTGACCGCGAAGAGGCACGGGTAGCCGGCCGACTCCACTTGCGGGGTGCGCGTGACCGTGAACTCTCGGCCGTCGTTGTCGGTGAGCCGTGTCATCACGCCACTTTCTTATCGGCGAGCGCGGCGTTTTTTTCCGCACGCTCAAGAACTTTGTGGGGAGAAATCCCTAGGGATTGCGCGATGTTGACGAACTCCGTGAGGCGCATGTCTCCAGAGCGGAACTTGACATTCACGGTTTGCCTCGACTTTCCAATGACCTGCCCGATGTCCGCCTGAGGCACCTCGGCTGCGCGAGCCTCGCGCCTCAGTCCATCGACTGCCATCTCAGCGATTCTGTTTGAATTTACGGTCATGCTTAACAGTGTACGAATTTGCGGACATCTGTCAAGTATGAATTTACGGCGTGTCGCAAAATTCGGACATTTAACATTGAGGCATGGCAAGAACAGCGAGAATATGGAGCGATATAGATGTCGCAATGATTGACTTCTTCGCAGAGAAGAAGGCCGACGAGGGCAACCCATCGTTGCGTGTTCTCGCGGCAAGGCTCGGGATGAAACATACCCGCGTCGGGGACCTGTTCAACAAGACGAACGGTACTCCAACCTTGCAGGAATTCATCGACTTATGCCTAGGCTTTAATGTCAAGCCGTCAAATGTTTTGGACGAGGTGATTGCTAAAGCCGCGCGGGCCCGAGCTGAACGCACCGCCGATGAGGTGGCTGACCGAATCGCCGCCAATCCTGATGATTTCGACGTGGCCGCAAGCATCGATCCGCACAAGCGGGACGAAGCGAACACCCCTCGAGAATAAGGACAGGACCAATGGCCTCACTCAAGAAAACCGTGCAGGAAACACTGAGCATCAACGGGCTCGACGTCGCGATACGCGGCAACGGGGACGAAAACGACTACATTTCGCTCACCGATCTGGCGCGCGAAAAGGTCGGACCGGAAGGCGACCCGCGATTCGCAATCGGCAATTGGATGCGTCTGAAAGACACCATCGCGCTGTTGGGCATCTGGGAAAAGCTCAACAACCCGGATTTTAAACGTGTCGAATTCGACACGTTTATGGGTGAGGCCGGACGCAACGCCTTCACCATGACGCCAAGCCGATGGATAACGGCAACCAACGCCATCGGCATCCAATCCCGCCGCGGGCGCAATGGCGGCACATTCGCTCACGTGGACCTCGCCCTCGACTTCGCCGCATGGATCAGTCCCGAATTCCGACTCTACGTATTCCAGGAATACAAGCGACTCAAGAAGGACGAATCCAGTCGCCTCAACGCCGAATGGAACGAAAAGCGATTGTTCGCCGCCATGAACTACCGCGTCCACACCGATGCGATCAAGGACATGATGCCTCCACATCTGTCCCGCAACGACCAACGAATCAGATACGCACAGGAAGGGGACGTACTCAACATCGCCGTATTCGGCCGAACCGCAAGACAATGGAGAGACGCCAACCCGAACGCAAAAGGCAATATGCGCGACTACGCCAGTATCACGCAAAACCTCGTGCTGTCCAACCTCGAAAACCTTAACGCCGAAATGATTCGGGACGGCAAGTCCATCCGGGAACGGATGCTCAAACTCAACGAGATCGCACGTCGCCAGATGGAACTCTTCAACTCACATCCTACCGTGCGAAAACTCGAAGCCGAAGAGCACCACCATATAGAAAAACCGGAGGTGAATGAAAACGACGACCTACGCTGATTTGCTAGGGGAAGCCGAACTACTGGGTGTCGACGTCCGCGAGCGTTCACTAGGCAGCGATCTCGCCGGCTGCTACTACGACCCCAATCGTCTCATCATCATCGACGAGACGCTACCCGACTTCGCCCGGCGTTGCACGCTCGCCCATGAGCTCGTGCATGCGAGATACCACGATCGAGGCTGCGACCCGAACGGGTCAAAAGCCGAGAGGAGAGCCCGGCGTGAAACCGCGCTCCGACTCATCAACCCGACCGAATACGCGATCGCCGAACGCATGTACGAAGGGGATAGCTATCTCATCGCCCAAGCGCTCGACGTGACCGTACAGGTCGTGGAAGATTACAAGGAAATGCTGCACGATAGTGTGGCCGTATAAGGAAGGAGAAAAAGTGGGATTGTTCAGCAGAAAGACGCCGGAGGAAAAAGCCCGAGAAAAGGCCGAGTTTCAAGCAAGATTACAGGAGCAGATGGCCGAAGCGAAGGCGAAGGCGGAAGCCGATCGTGCGCTCACTCCCCTCAACGAGCGGATTGCGGAGTTCACCAGCAAGGAAACGAAGGAAACGTATCAGCTGTACAGGCGTGCGATCATCTACAAAAAGGGGATGTTAACGACAGAGGTGCATCCACTGGACGGTGTGACCGTACATCTGGAGTCCGGCACTGAACTCGAAGCCCGCGTCACCGTCACCCGCATACTCCTCGCTGGGCCGTTCGCATGGGCGTTCAAAAAGAAAAAAGGCGGCGAGCGATACATCACCGTGGAGGGGCCGGATTTCGCGATGATAATGGAAGTGCCACGCAAGCAGATTAAAGATGCCATCAAATTCGTAGCGAAAGTCAAAGACGCTGCGGCGAAGGCATCGTGATTTTATGAAAAATCGCCCCACTGACGGTGCAACGTCAGCAGGGCGTGAAGAACCGCCAGACCACCAGAGAAATGGAAAGGAGGACGCTTCGCCTCTCATCCTACACGGGGCGAAGCACACCCGAAAATGCTATTTGCGTCAGTTGTTTTAACCGAGTACGGGATTAGGTGCCTGTTCAGGTACGCAGAAATTAACATATGCGGCATGAGCGTCATCGCCGTCGATAGTGACTCTGAATTGGTAGTCGCCGGGGGAAAGCGGCATGCCGTTGGCGAAGTCGAGCGTATTCATCGAACGTCCGCCGATGTGGTTCTTCTGCTCGAGATTCAGCCCGGCGACACTTTCAACGGTGACGATATTGGCGACACGAACCGGCTGAGGAACAGGCCCTGCCATTTCAACGACGGCTCCGGAAGCGTCGCGCAGCGAATATTCCACGGTCATCTCGCACGGGCACAGGCTACCGGGTATACGAATTTCGGCGAATACGGAAAAACGGGCGGTAAGGCCGGTCGGAGTCAGTGGTATGATTCCGCCGCCCACGCCGACAAGGTTGGCCTTGCCGCCATTATCCACATTCGCGTAATCGGCGATGGTCAGATTGATTACGGCCTGTTCGGATACGTTACTCATAATCTATGCCACCATCATCTTCGGTGTCTTCGTCACGACGGACGCAACATAGGTGGACAAAGGCTTCTGAACGGGCATATTAACGCGCATCCTGGGATCGGGATTAAACAGCACGATATTGTCGGAAAGAATCTCGGCCCCATCGTCAGTGTATTCGGTGATGCTGGTCGGCTGATGGTCGTTGAAATAGAAGTCCACGCCTTCCCACACGTTTTTGCGGGTTTCGGCGAACGTGTCACCGGCGGCGGAGAATCCCGGCATGTCATCGGATTCGGCCCACCATACGCCGTCTTCCCTGTGATAGGTGACATTCACCTGTCGTGTATCCATGTTGCGCCTCTTCATTTCTGTCCGAGGATACTACGGATCTCCTCTTCGGATAACCCGACGTCCTTCACCAGTGTCTTCTTCACCAATCCAGGCGGAACAGTCTGTCCGTCATGGAAGGCAAAAGTCAACGGTGGACGGCCCTCCGCCTTCATTCTTTTATGCGAACCATTCGCGCGGTCAATCCCGTATCCCAGACCACGAAGGATACGGAACAGGTCCGAGGCCTTCATCGATGGGTAGACGATCGGCATGCGCGATTGCCTTTCGGTTGGTTCAATTCAGCAACAGTCCTATTAAATCACATTAAAACCGGTTAAAACGTGAATCTTCCATTATTAAGCAGGTAATAAAAATGGCGAACGTCACCAGATACAAGACCAGCAGAGGCGAGACGCGCTACCGCGTCCGATACAGGAAGCCCGACGGCACGCAAACCGACAAACGTGGCTTCAAACGCAAATCCGACGCGGAGAACTGGGCGGCGGAACACGTCACGCTGGCGAAGGCCACGGGGAGCTATGTCGACCCGCAGGCGGGGAAGGCCACTGTGGAATCGCTCTGGCCGGCATGGGTCGCCGCGAAACGTGTCAGATGCAAGGCGAGTTACATCGAGTCGCTGGAGCGCGAGTGGCGATGCCGAGTGGAGCCCATGTGGGGGAGTCGCGAACTGGCATCCGTCACGCGCCGCGAGGTGCAGGAATGGGTGACCGTCCTGCATGAGGGCAGGAGAGACCCGAGAGGCGAGGTCGTGGCCAAGCCGGTGAGCGCGACCGTGATATTGCGGGCGAGCGGCATACTCTCGGGGATTATGGAGCAGGCCAAGGATGACCGTCTCATCGCCGCGAATCCATGCGAGAGGGTGGAGAAGCCCCGGAAAAGGAGAAAGGAGCATCGGTATCTGAGTCTGGATGAGCTGATGAGGCTGGCCGACGAATCCGGGTGGAGGAGGCCGATGGTGCTCACGCTCGGACTGTGCGGGATACGATGGGGTGAGATGGCCGGGCTGCGTGTCGGCGACGTGGATCTGCGGCGTCATCGTCTCTGGGTCCGTCGCAGCGCCACCGAGGTCAGTCACAGGATCGTCGAGGACACCCCGAAAAGCGACGAATGGAGGCAGGTGGTCTTCCCGGATGTCCTTGGCGGGATGCTGCGCGACCGATGCAGTGGCCGCGGGGACAACGACCTGCTGTTCACCGACCCCCGGACGGGCGGATACGTCCGTCGCACGCATGGCCCCAACACCACGTCGTCATGGTTCTACTGGGCGCGTCGGCGCGCCGGCATAGAGGGAGAGATGACCGTGCATGACCTGCGCCACACCGCTGCAAGCCTCATGGTCAGGTCGGGCGCGAACGTCAAGGCGGTGCAGAACCAGCTGGGGCATGCGAGCGCCGCGATGACATTGGACACCTACGCCGACCTATTCGATGACGACCTGGATCTGGTGGGTGACGCGATGAATCGGATGCTCCTCGAAAAAAATGTGGGCAAAATGTGGGCAAAAGAAAAAGCAGAGGCCGCATGATCGTTGGAATCATGCGGCCCTTGGCGAGTGGAGCTGCGGGGAATTGAACCCCGGTCCGATGACCGAACCCTCAGTCTTCTACGTGCGTAGTCTGCTGGCCATATGGCGGTTTTTCTGCCCCCATCGATGTCGCAGACAACTGATGGCGGGCATATCCGCAGTTAAAGTCCCCGAATCACCCTGTGGCTCAATGATTCAGGCGAGTCTTCTAAACGACGCTCAGCATCCCCCCGAAGACGAGAGGGAGTGAACGGAGCGGCTGCTCACTGTTTAACCCTGGCGCGAAGCTCAGGCAGCGAGAGCGAACTCAGTGCGGTTAGATTTAGCACTTATTCTTTTGCAGGGGACATCCACGAGCGGACCCTGCGTTCTCGGCACGCTTCCCTGCGACGAACAGGTCACCGTCGAAACCGATCAGCCCCGATATTGAATTATCAATTCGCATTCCGGTTTATGACCGGAAATTTCATTATATCCCGGCTGCTCGAAAAAGCAAGTCGGTCATCAGTCGGTCACCCATACGCGCTTGGTTCCCGTCCGCACCTTTTTCGTGCCGGACTTGATGCTCTGCGCCTGATACGAGCCGTGATCCTCCTGCCGGGTCCCGGCCTGGATCTGCTTGTCCTGCCAGACCTTTTCGTACCGGTAGTTGTCGGGGAGGCCGGACTTGAGCAGGTAGTCACCGTGCTCCTCGAACGCGGGGTCGTTCGCGTTCGCAGTGAACCCGTCGTGTTCAAAGATGGCGCGTCCGGTTGGCGCCTGCACACGTTGCGTCTCATAGACCGGCCGGGTCTCCCAGTGCCCGGAGGGGCCGCCGTTCGGGCCGCTCCTGTCGGGCTGTGCAGTGGAATCGAGCTGTGCGGATTTGCCGTCGGCATTGTCGGCATCGGTGCCGTCCTTACGGATATTGTCCCCGGTTGCTTCGTTCTTGCCGCCGGGGCCGGACACCCCCCCGGTTTCCGGAGAGGTTCCCTGTTCTCCGGAGGCGACGGTGCCGGCCGGCTTCGGTGGACGCGGCATAATCGCGTGTTCGTTCGCGCTTATGG